>JBKJMR010000409.1:0-10810 GCA_046596275.1 Bacteroidia bacterium
CCCGTTGACCGGATCATAATTTATCGGCCATGGATAAGTGAGATTTCTTGTCTTCTGAAAAACGCCACTGTAAGCCACCCAGCCAAAACTTCCATCCGGTTTTACTACAGGACCAACATTCAAATCGCGGCGATGAAAATTATTCGTGTCGACGCTGACGGAAAAATTCGAAATGGAAAGATTTACTCCGTCATCATTGATTGTAAACCGACGGATCTTATTCGAATACCATTGCTGAAAAGTCGGCTGAGGCGGATCGGAATAACGATTGCGAAAATTATGCCCGAAGAATAAAAAACATTCGCCATTCATCGAAGTCATTTCACCACCACATACACGCATATTTGTATCGGTGATCTGCCTGATGGTAGGAGCAATTGCAGAACCGCTCATCACTGCATTGATCATATCGTCAATATGAATTGCAGTCAGCACCGGAAAAGTGCGATAGCCATTTGCAATGCTGTCCCAGCCGAATCCGCCTGTCATGTACAGGTAATTTCCAATGCGTGTGTATTGCATATTTGTAGAACGCAAAGGATCTGCAGTTGCTGTTGGCAAAACGCCAAGTGGTGAAGAATACCACGACCATGTTGCAGTATCGACAACTGTGATCACATCACTCGCATAAACAACATCGAAATTATCATTGGTAGAAAATCCGTGAATGCCATTGATACGCCCGCCGACAAACAGCCATTTCGATCCTGATTGCGCAAAAGCAAATGAATGCATGGCAGGAAGCGGACCAGTGATGACAGGCTCAATTTCTACTGTGAACGGAACCTGCGCATTGACAAAAAGAGTGAAGAAAAGGCAGAAGGAAAAAAGGAAATATTTCATTGGAGGAATGGAGGAATAAGCATGCTAAAGATATTGAAAAAACACACGCATGATTTTGCAATCTCTTTAGGCAAAATTTAAACTTTGGTGGCCGGTAAAAATTAAATTTTACAAGCACAATCTTAATAAAAGGGCCAACCTTAGCGGGTTTGCCGTTAAGAATTCAACAGGAAAAATCAGCGTGGGCCTTTTGAGCGAAAGAAAACCAGAGAGTTCGGGTGGGATTTCGAGCGTTAGCACGGCTTGGTTTTCGCTCGATTTTTCCTGTTGAATTTAGGCAAACCCGCGTCAGATGGCGATTCTTTTGCTTCTTTTCTACTAAAGAAAAGAAGAAGAGAAAATAATCGGGGAGTTGATAAATTCACTTCAAAAAATATCCCGGATAATACAATCTCTTTCCCGTTCCTTTTTTTCCCATTTTTGCAAAATATATTTCTCCAATGAAAACTGCCCTGATTGCCGATGCCCTAAAACTAACAGCTCAATTACAAGAGCTGCACGGCGCAAATTCGTTCAAAGTAAAAGCGCTGGCGAATGCTGCTTATCGTTTGGATAAAACAGATATTAACCTCGAAGGAAAATCGCTGGAAGAATTAAGCACCATCGAAGGAATCGGGAAAAGTATTGCTGCGAAAATTTATGAATTGCAAACCACCGGAAAGTTAAATGAGCTGGAAGAAGTGTTGGCGCTTACTCCTGCGGGTGTTATCGAAATGTTGCGCATCAAAGGAATTGGTCCGAAAAAAGTGGGACAGCTCTGGCGCGAATTATTGGTAGAATCGCCGGGAGAATTATTATACGCCTGCACAGAAAATCGATTAGTCGACTTAAAAGGATTCGGAGAAAAAACACAAGCTGCAGTAAAGAAGTTCATTGAATTTTCCATGCAGAATAAAGGAAAATTTCATTATGCTTCCTGTGAAGAAACTGCATTTGAGCTGATAGAATTTCTCAGGAAACAAACCGGCACTGAGCTGATTTCGTTAGCAGGTGCAATGCGCAGAAAAACAATTATCATCGAAGGCATTGAAGTTGTAATTGTTGCTGATGAGAAAAAGATCGACCTGGGAAAATTTGATAACCCGCGACAAATTCCGGTGCATATTAACACCTGTAGCGAGGAAGAATTCTACGATGTGCTTTTCCGGACAACAGCAAGCCCGGAACATTTGAAGCAGCTCGAAACACTTTCCTATCGCGGTGAAGAACATCCTGAATCAGAAGAAGATATTTACGCCGGTTATGAGCTTGATTATATTGAGCCGGAATTGCGCGAAGGTTTAGGCGAAATAATGCTGGCGCAAAACAGCAAATTGCCAACGCTCATTGAGGAAGCTGATCTGAAAGGCATTCTTCACAATCACAGTACGTACAGCGACGGCATGCACACGCTCGAACAAATGGCGAATCGCTGCAGGGAATTAGGTTATTCCTATTTCGGAATCTGTGATCATTCGCAATCTGCTTTTTACGCAAGCGGATTAAAGCCCGAAGAAGTTATTGCTCAGCAGCTGGAAATTGATGCGCTGAATAAAAAAATGTTTCCGTTTAAAATTTTCAAAGGAATTGAGTCTGATATTCTCAATGATGGTTCACTTGATTACACAGATGATATTTTAAAAACATTTGATTTTGTCGTTGCTTCCATACATTCCAATTTAAAAATGGATAAAGACAAAGCAACTGCGCGTTTATTAAAAGCAATTGAAAATCCATTTACAAAAATACTTGGTCATCCGACCGGCCGGCTTTTACTTTCGCGCGAAGGTTACCCCATCGATCACATAAAAATCATTGATGCTTGTGCAGCGAACAGCGTGTCAATTGAATTAAATGCACATCCTTACAGGTTGGATATTGACTGGACATGGATTCCGTATTGCATGGAAAAAGGAGTTTTAATTTCCATCAACCCTGATGCGCATGAAGCTGAGCGATTGAAGGATTTACATTGGGGAACTATCGCAGCAAGGAAAGGAATGCTGACGAAAGAATTTTGTTTGAATGCAATGAACCTCGAAGAGATCAGCGCGTGGTTTGCGAAGAAATAATGTGCAAATTGTAAATGTGCAAATTGCAAATGTTATACGTGAAGCATTAATCGCAGTTGGAGCGTGGATTTTTAATCTGTGTAATCTGCGAAATCTGTGGCCAAAAACGCAAGGGAATTTCTCTCGCAGATGAATGCTGAGTCTGCAGAAAGTTCAAAGATTTTAGCGGATGTCTTCATGCTTTCGTGTCAAACCTTTTTCGGATTGCAACAATTTCATCAATCATAGCCAATGCGTAAAGCGCTTTTTTGTTTCTCGTCGGAAAACGCTTAATTTGCCTGCTGAAAACTTTTAAACTTTTGTACATTTGCCATCACTAATTCCATTTGAAATATGACTGGGCAACCTTTCAAAAAGCTCAGCTTTCTTCTTCCTGTGGCGGTAATTTTTTGCTTGTTGTTATTATGGTATTTGATTTGCCATTTCCAGCTTGTTGCCGCATTTCAGCTCCCGTCACCCGGTGATGTTGTTCGCAGCTTTAAAGAAGAATTCGCAAGCGGGCGATTGATCAACGACATTATCGCTTCTATGTGGCGCGTGACGGTTGGCTTCGTGCTTTCGGCGTGTCTTGCTATTCCATTTGGTCTTTGGCTCGGTCAACATCTCACTGCAAGAAAAGCGTTTGTGCCGGTTTTAAATTTCTTTCGTTTTCTTTCGCCGCTTGCATGGATTCCATTTGCAATTCTCTGGTTTCACATCGGCGATAAGCCTGCGATCTTCCTTCTTTTTATGGCAACATTTTTTCCGCTTGCACTTTCCACCATGGCTGCAGTGGCAAATATTCCTAAGATCTATTTTCGTGTTGCGCAGGATTATAATTACAAAGGCACTGAGCTGTTAACCAAAGTAACTTTTCCTGCAGTCTTGCCGCAAATTGTAACTGCACTGCGTGTTACTTATGGAATTGCGTGGGTTGTAATTGTTGCATCAGAAATGGTGGGATGCCAGGACGGACTTGGTTATGGCATCTGGGATGCGCGAAATGGTTTGCGTTTAGACACTGCGGTTTGTTACATGGTAATTATCGGTTTATTAGGCATGGCGGTTGATCGTCTTCTTGCGCAGCTTATGAAATTGCCGAATATTCGCTGGGGTTATGAAAGATAATAGTACCAATCCGATTGCGCTCAATAACGTTTCTCACGGATACGGTGAGCTTGCTGTGTTGCAAAACCTCGATATCAAAGTAGAACCCGGCGAATTTGTTGTGATCGTCGGTCCTTCCGGTTGCGGTAAAACAACATTGCTGAATCTTTTATCAGGACATTTAAAACCTGCTTCAGGCACAGTAAAAAACGAGGGAATTATTCGCACCGTTTATCAGCAAGATGGACTTTTTCCGTGGCTGACAGTTACTGAAAATATCGAGATGGGGTTACGTTCAATCAGTAATGGCGGTGAACGTGAAAAAGAATTGCGTGAACTTTTTGAGCTGATCAACCTCAACGAATTTAAAGATCATTATCCGCATGAGCTTTCCGGTGGCATGCGTCAGCGGGTGGAGCTTGCGCGTGTGCTTGCGGGTGAGTCCGATATTTTATTAATGGACGAACCATTTTCAGCGCTGGATTATCAAACACGTCTTCGCCTGCGAAATGAATTAAATCGTTTGCTTGTAAAACGTCCGCGAACAGTTGTTTTTGTAACACATGATATCGAAGAAGCCGCACAGCTTGCTGATCGTGTGCTTGTGCTATCTGATCGTCCCGCAACAATTTCGAAAGAATTACGAATTGATGCAAAGCGTCCGAGAGATCTCACACATCCTGCAGTTATCGAAGCAATGCGTGCGATCCTGGAAGAACTTGGCTTACAAACAAAACCTTTGTCAACAGAATTTAATCCTATTCATACCACTTGAAATGAAGCTGAATAAAATTTCCCTGATCATCGGAGTTGTTCTTGTTATCGGAACGCTTGCTTTAGTGCGCTTTAAACCATGGAAAAATAATGAGTCCATTGATCCGAATCATTCTGGACCCAATGAAGAAGCTAAACAATCATTAACGATCGGTTATCTTCCTGTAACGTGCCATCTCACTTGCCCGGTTACCGATTTTGCATCACGCACAACTGCGTCAAACACCAATTTTAATTCACAACGTTTTACAGATTTTCCAACTGTCGTTGACGCGCTGAAAGCAAAACAGGTGATGGCAACTTTTATGATTGCGCCACTTGCGATGAAAATGCGTGAAGATGGCGTGCCGGTAAAAATTTGTTATCTCGGGCATCGTGATGGTTCTGAAATTATCATTGCAAAAAATAATCCGGCTAAAAGTTTGCGCGATATGAAAGGAAAAACTATCGCGATACCAAGCTTATACAGCAATCAAAACCTGGTTATTCATAAATTGATGGAAATGCAGGGTATGAAGGAAGGTGATATAAATTTCGTCGTGCTTCCTCCGCCTGATATGCCGACTTCACTTGCTTCTAATGCAATTGACGGATATTTTGTTGGTGAACCTTTTTGTGCAAAGGCTGAATTGGATGGAACGGGCCGTGCGTTGTATTTAGCAAGAGATATCTGGCCTGATTTTATTTCATGTGTGTTGGTGGTGCATGAAGACCTGATCAAAGAAAGACCGGATGTTGTGCGCGATCTGGTGCGTGGTATAGCAGAATCAGGACAATGGGCAGAAGAGCATCGTGCGGAAGCAGCAAAGCTTGTTGCACCGTATTATCGACAGGATGAAAAAATTTTGAATTACGTGCTTACCTCATCGCCGCACCGTGTTTCTTATGTGCAGCTCACTCCGACAGATGAAGATCTCCAGGAAATCCAGGACATGGCAATCAATATGGGAATTTTAAAAAGAAAGATTCCTATGTCCGAATTAATAGATCGTCAATTTGTTCCTGAAAAAATTGTTCCTGCAGCAATTGATATCAGAAAAGTGCCTGTGAAATAATTAAGGTTGTATTGAATTTGATATTTTTACTCTTTCGTTTTTATATTGTCTTGTTAGCAGATTTTATTTTTTGTTTTATTTATTAATTATAGCCCTGTTATGAAAAAAGAAACCGCAGTTAAGATTTTTGAAACCAAACAAGTCCGTTCTACCTGGAGCGAAGAGTATGAGAAATGGTATTTTTCGGTTATTGATGTTGTAGAAATATTGACGGATAGCGATCGTCCAAGGAAATACTGGAGTGATCTGAAAAGCAAATTGGCCCTGGAGGGAAGTGAACTGTCCGATAATATCGGACAGTTGAAATTACCATCCGAAGATGGTAAAATGCGGCTCACTGATGTTGCGGACTCAAAACAGCTTCTCAGGTTGATCCAATCCATCCCGTCACCAAAAGCCGAACCGTTCAAACAATGGCTTGCAAAAGTCGGATATGAACGCATGCAGGAAATTGCAGATCCGGAACAGAGTTTAGATCGTGCCAGGGAAAATTGGCAACAATTAGGACGGAGTGAAAAGTGGATTCAGCAGCGTATGACAGGGCAAGAAACACGGAATAAACTAACTGATTACTGGAAACAAAATGGCGTGGAAAAAGGGGATGAATTTGCCCTGCTGACAAATATTATACACAAAGAGTGGACTGGACTCACGGTACAAAAGCATAAAGAAACGAAGGGCTTAAAATCGCAAAACCTGCGCGATCATATGACAGAGGCTGAACTAATTTTCACAGCCCTTGCAGAACTTTCAACCAGGCAAATTGCAGAAACGGACGAAGCAAAAGGTTTGCAGCAAAATAAAGTAGCAAGCAAAAAAGGTGGGACAATTGCAAAGAATGCACGACTTGCATTGGAAGAAAAAACAGGAAAGAAAGTGGTTTCCCGGGATAATTTTTTACAGCCTCCAAAAGAAAAAAAGAAATTAAAATAGCCTGTATTATTCAATTCATTCCTAAAACGTAATTCGTACATCATAATTCATACAACTTAATTCATGCATCCTAATTCTTAAATCTTAATTCGTACATCTTAACTCTTAATTTTTTTCCCATTGCCACTCTTAAATTCTATAGCATCCTGGTATATGGTGAAGCGTATTCACCAGATTGACCTGTTCCGCAAATATCCGCATGAAGTGCAGGGTGAATGGTTTGATAAATTAATTGAATCTGGTCGGGAAACGGAATTTGGTATCACACATGGCTTCAATGATATTAAAAACATTGAGCAATTCAGAAGAGAAGTTCCGCTGCAATCGTATGATTCATTAAAACCATATATCGACCGTCTGCGTCATGGTGAACAATTTCTCTTATGGCCGACAGAGGTGAAATGGTTTGCGAAATCATCAGGAACCACGAATGATAAAAGTAAATTCCTGCCGATAACGGAAGAATCTTTGCAAGGCTGTCATTACAAAGGCGGCAAAGACACGCTCACCATCTATTGCGACAATTATCCCGAGCACCAGCTTTTTACAGGAAAAAGTCTTGCATTAGGAGGAAGCCACCATACCGATCTTTACGAAAATTATGAAACGTATGCCGGTGATGTTTCTGCTATCCTTCTGCAGAATCTTCCGTTGATCGCAGATTATTTTCGTTCTCCGAGCCTTGACATCGCATTGTTAGGAGAATGGAATGAAAAGCTGGAAAAGCTGGCTCAATCTACCATTACTGAAAATGTATTAAGTCTGGCAGGTGTGCCATCATGGATGCTCGTGCTGCTGAAAAGAGTGCTCGACATTACAGGTAAAAAAACAATAAAAGAGATCTGGCCCAACCTGGAAGTTTATTTTCATGGCGGTGTAGGTTATTCTCCGTACCGGGAACAGATGAAGGAAGTTCTTGGGTTCGACATTCGCCTGCTGGAATTATATAATGCTTCCGAAGGATTTTTCGGCATCCAGGATCAGCGCGATTCGAATGAATTATTGCTGATGCTGGATTATGGAGTTTATTATGAATTTCTTCCTGAAAGCGAATGGGATAATGAGCAGGGAAAAACGCTGATGCTCGGTGAAGTGGAGATTGGTAAAAGCTATGCGCTGATCATATCTACTACAGGTGGATTATGGCGCTACAATATGGGAGATACCATTCAATTCACTTCGCTCCTGCCCTATCGTTTTAAAATTACCGGCCGCACCAAACATTTCATTAATGTTTTCGGTGAAGAAGTAATGATAGCAAACGCAGAAAAAGCGCTGGAAATAGCCTGTGAAAAAACAAATGCTAAAGTGAGTGAATATACTGTTGCTCCTGTATTTATGGATAAGGACGGCAAGCAGGGGGCACATCACTGGCTAATCGAATTCGGGAAAGTTCCCGGAAACCTGGATTATTTTTCAGAGATGCTCGATAATGCATTAAAATCTATTAATTCGGATTACGAAGCAAAACGGTATCATAATCATGTTTTACAAGCTCCGCAAATACAAAGTGTGCCGGAAGGAACGTTTTACCGTTGGCTCGAATCAAACCAAAAATTAGGCGGTCAGCATAAAATTCCGCGACTGTCGAATGAACGAAAATTCATAGAAGAAATACTAAAACTATGCGATTAATTTTGAAATCGTATCCGCCGCCGCGGACGTACATCGTAATTAATACATCCGGATTTATAACTCGTACATCGTAACTCGTACATCGTAACTCGTACATCGTAATTATATAAAGACTGGCTCCATTTTTGTTTAGCTTTATAACAAATGACCCGACCGTTTTCCTTATTGATTTTTGCTTTGATCTGCTTTGCATTTGCTCCTGAAGCGAGGAAGCCGGATGCAATTGTAACTGTTGAAGCAGAGAAAATGACGAGCGATAACCTGGGCAATGTTTATCTTATCAAAGACGAATCGATCTTTAAGTACGATTCGCTTGGCGTGCTTCAAAAAACATTCAGCAATAAAACATTCGGCGCAATCACTTCGGCAGATGCGACCAATGCATTACGGATCATTTTATTCTATAAAGATTTTAATCGTGTGGTAACGCTCGACAATACGCTGAGTGAAAACGGAGAAGCGTTGACATTGGAAACAATTGGCTTCCCGATGACTTCTATCGTGGCTGCGTCGCATGATAATGGATTGTGGATTTACGATATGCGGAATTTCGAATTGCTTCGGCTCAACAGAAACCTGGAAGTAGAACACCGCAGCGGAAACCTTTCGCAAATCCTGGGCATCGACCTACAGCCGAATTTTATGATTGAAAAAGACAATCGTTTATTTCTGAATAATCCGGGAACAGGAATTTTGGTGTTCGACGTATTCGGAACATATTCCAAAACATTGCCTGTACTTCAACTGAAAACCTTCCAGGTGGTGGATAACTCGGTTGTTTATTACAAGGATGGAATTTTACAAGCTGAAGCAATTATCATCAACGAGCATATCAATTATACAAGTCCGATCGGTGATTCAACTACAAAAGACATGCGAATGGAACGAAACGCGATTTTCGTTTTAAATGAAAAGCAATTGTTGATCTATAAGAAGTAGGTGATCTACCTGCTCAAACTTCGGTAGACAGGTTGGTGATTTTTTAATCATTAGGCGGGTTTCGCAAACCCGCCTGATGATTAAAAAAGAAATGTTTCGCAAACCCGCCAGATGATTAAAAAAGAAACGTTTCTCAAACGCACCTAAATCAAAAAAACCGGTGATTGGTATGTTTGATTTTAGAAAAAGCTTAAATCGTACATCGTAATTCCTACATCGTACATTTTTTTCAATTCCCCATCTTCACCGCCAGGTCAATCAACCGGTTGGAGTAACCCATTTCATTATCATACCATCCGATGACCTTTACCATATTTCCCACCACTGCGCAGAACTCGGCGTCGTAGATGCAGGAATTTTTATTGCCGACAATATCAATCGACACGATCGGGTCTTCGGTGTATTCAAGAATGCCCTTTAATTCGCCTTCAGCTGCTTTTTTAAATGCTGCATTGATTTCCTTCTCTGAAGCATGTTTAGAAAGCACACAGGTAATATCTGTGAGGGATCCGTCCGGAACAGGAACGCGGATTCCGCAGCCACCCAACTTACCTGTGAGATCCGGAAAAATACGCGTGATTGCTTTTGCAGCGCCGGTGGATGTGGGCACCATCGAAACTGCTGCTGCGCGCGCACGGCGAAGATCTTTGTGCGGTGCGTCATGTAAACGCTGATCGCCGGTATACGAATGGATGGTGGTGATATAACCATCTTCAATGCCCCAGTTATCATGCAGCACCTTGATCATCGGTGCGGCGCAATTGGTGGTGCAGGATGCATTAGAAACGATACGATCTTCTTTTGTAAGGATTGAATCATTCACACCCATTACGATCGATTTAATCTCGTTTCCATCGGGCGGTGCAGACAATACAACTTTTTTCGCGCCTGCATTCAGATGTAAGGTTGCAGAAGGAATATCAAGAAATTTACCGGTCGATTCAATAACAATATCTGTATCGTATGCGCCCCAGTTTAATTTCGCAGGATCTTTTTCGGCGGTAACAGGAATGCGTTTTCCATTGACAACTATCGCATTTCCGTCTGCATGTACTTCACCGGGGAAACGGCGATGTACGGAATCATATTTCAATAAATGAGCGAGTGTATGTGCGTCGGTAAGATCATTGATAGCGACGATCTCAATATCCTTGCGCTCTAAAATAACTCTTAAGCTTACACGACCGATGCGGCCGAAACCATTAATTGCAAGACGAAGTGGTTTCATAAAAATATATTTTCTTCAAAGTTAGTTGAATGCAATCGGGAAAGCGGAAATTGAAAGGTAAATTTTTCTTAAAATGTTCAACTGCTTACTTACTTGAACATTGCTCATTGTTTGTTTGACATTTTTTGTTTTTTCCCTGATGAGAAATTCTCTAAGCATGAATGTTCAATGCTAAATGTACAATGAGCAATGAACAATGAACAATGAACAATGAACAAGGGAAAAGGAAAAGTAAAAAACTGGTCATAAAAAAAGGGGCATTGAAG
>JBKJMR010000575.1:0-3882 GCA_046596275.1 Bacteroidia bacterium
GCGCCTTTGTCTTCCGGCGTTTCAAGACTCATCCCGTAAAAAGTAAAGGATGTTTCTTTTTTGCTGGTGCGTTTGAAGCGGATTGTAATTTCATTTTTGAATGGCGGCAGATCCACAATGTAATACGGAAGTGAATCTGTAGCAGAAGAATCAACAACAACCGGAATTAATTTCCCTCCGCAGTCGACGACGAGATCAAAGCTGGCAGAATCTTTTTTGCAGAATATTTTCAGCTTAGAATAATTCGCAGGCACGTCATTCACGAATGTAAATGTTAAGCTTGAATTGCTGTCGAGCGTTTTGCTGGTCATTCCGGAAACGCCTAAAGGAAGCTTCGGGTACAATGAAATGCTTCTTGCAGTAAGCCATTCGCCGGTAAACGTTGTTCTTAATTCTGTAGAGCCGTAAGTTTTCGCAGTCGAGAAAGCAACCATAATTCCTCTTCCGCCATCGCCGTGAATTGTATGCAGACTTTTGCGTAATCTTCCGGGAAAAATATCAGATTGCAAATGCGAATCGCCGAGATGAATCATGGATATCTTTTTTTCGCCGCTTGCATTCCAGCGGGTATAAAAAGTATCCAGCGCGCTTCGACTGTAAAATTGCACCAGATTAAATTCGGGATGCAGATATGGATATTTCGCTGCATAAGCGTACGTAGAATCCTGCGAAAATAAGCGGAATGTTATAAGGGAAAACAGGCAAACCAGCGCCGTGATCTTACGGTATTTTTGAATTAAAAGCATCTTTAAATTATTCTTCTTCGTCTTTAATTTTATCACGCTTCAAGGTACTGATAATTCATTTTTGAAGAATCGGTGGGGGAGTGGTCTTTTCAACTTTGGATTGTTACTTCGGTGAAAATGTTGGTTGTAGGTGGTAAAAGGTTGGTGGTAAAAAATGTTAAGTAACTTTTTTCCATTATAAAAATATGAAACATATACGTTGATCATTTGGAATTGTTTATTTCGATTTAGGGAGATTCTCATTGTATTGAATGTTCAATGCCAAACTAACAATGTACAATTAACAAGTAATGATGAACCAAACCACCAACCTTTTTTCAACCACCAACTTCCCTACAACTACTTCCCTTTATTCTTCAAACTATCACCAATAGTACTTCCAACAGAATCCGCATTCTTCGGCGTACTATCCTGCTTCGGTTTCGGATTTCTTGTACCTGTTCCTTTCATGATCTTGCCCATCATCTTAATGTGCCAGGAAGTATTCGCAGAAAAAACGCCATTCACAAAAATCACGTCGTTGATCTTATTATCCTTGATCAAATCGAGCAGGCTTCCGGTGTAATAACGGTAATCAACAACAAAAACAGTTTCGTAATTCGCAGTGAAATACGTTGCGAATGGATTACCATATGAATTTTTAATGATCACACATTTACGCCCGTTCTTATTGTAATCATTATCGATGCGCATCAACGGATTATCACCGCCGAGAAAAACACCGTATGCATTGCCGCCGCTTGCACCTTCTGCATAAAGTGATCCTGCCATGCCTTTTCCTAATGAAGTTCCGTAACGCAGCGTGGTATGTTTTCCCGGAACCATCCAGTATTCAACAGAGTCCGGATTTTCTCTCAGGCGCTCATCTTTGGTAAGGAAATAAAGGGAGCCGTAATATTTCTTCTTCACTTTATGCGTCATCGCATCGAGCGCGATCGGTGTAATTCCTGCCGACTTGCAAAAACCAACATATGCCCAATAAGCACCAAGGCCAGTCCAGTGATGATCTGTTCCGAAATAAATATACTGGTTGCGATGTGCAGCAATTTCATCGTAAGCATTCACAGCCTTAATTCCGGGACTAAGGTTGCTATAGATCTGGTCGATGTTTGTTTTTTCTGACGCCGCCATTTTCCGGTATTCACTTGGCGGATAAAAAGCGATGGAAGAGGGAACAGCAGCAACGTAAATGTTTGCGATTCCATTCAGCTCTTCCTGGTATTTATTGATGCAGGCTGCAAATTGTTTTGCCATGCTGTTAGTACCACCGAATAATTCCATCGCGCGGCCATCATAAATAACAACACCACCTGTAGTTTCGGACGGACCTTTGTCAGCTGAATCAAGAGGAATAGTATCCAGCTTAGCAAAACTAGTATCTACATCGGTCGGAACTTGTTGCTCAACACCCTGCGTTTTATAAAATCCGATCTGCGGCGGATGATAACCACGATGCGCTTTCATAAAATTAGCACCGGTTACCAGCTGATCGCGCAAAGGAAAGTTATCGGCGTAAACAGAATCAATGGCGTGCAGATAAAATCCTGAGAAAAATGTTTTGTTTGAGAATGGAGGATTATAAGCAAGGTCACGGTTATCAACGGCGGAATATTTTTGCTTGTTGCCGACCAGAGAAAATATGCCCATTACTCCAAGCACTACCGTGAAAACGGTAAGCATGAGATAAGCATTGACTTTTCTTGATTTACGTGAGCTCATTTTAAAATCTGTAATAAATGAAAGGATTATAGCTCGTTCCTACAAGCATCATTGTCACTAAAAGAAGCAAGACACCATTGACAAGATAATTATTCAGCCACCAGAAAGTTCCGTTACCAAGAACCATTCTGCGTTTAACATAACGATGCATGTAAAGATAAACCGGCATGCAGAATAGCAGCGCGAATGCCAGCCAATAAACATTCGCAAGGAAGATCAATTTAAATTCTAATGTGATCAATTGATTTCCATTTGCCCCGAAGATCACCCTGAAGAATTTCCACAGCCTGTTCAGGTCGGTGAAATAAAATAAGGCCCAGCTCATGATCATTGCAAACAGCAAATATAAATGTCCGAAAACAGCAGGAGTTTTTCTGAGAATATTTCCCAGCCATAAGCGTTCAATTAAAATTAGTATTCCCCAGAATAATCCCCAGAAAATATAATTCCAGCACGCGCCATTTGCACCGCCATGCCAGACGCCGGTTAAAAACCAGACAATAAAAAGATTGCGATAGCCTTTCGATTTATTTCCGCCTAATGGAATGTAAATGTAATCGCGGAACCAGGTGGATAATGAAATGTGCCAGCGCCGCCAGAAATCTGTTGCCGATTTGGCGATGTACGGATAATTGAAGTTTTCATAATAATGGAATCCGAACATTCGCCCTAAGCCAATTGCCATATCGGAGTAGCCGGAGAAATCAAAATAGATCTGGATGCAGAACATGAGGAGTCCGAACCAGCATTCTGCAACTGTAAGTGTATCGAGATTTCCTTCGGCGAGATATTGTTTGACGAAAACTGCCGCCACATTTGCAATGCATACTTTTTTGAAAAGCCCCACAAGAAAACGCGTGATACCAGCCGAAATATCACCGATGTTAAAGCGACGCTTATCAATTTCATTCGCAATATCGGAGTAACGCACAATTGGTCCGGCAACGAGCTGATGATAAAGACTCACAAACATCAAAAACTTCATCAGAGATCGTTGCGCTTTTACTTTTCCATAATACACATCGATCACATAGGAGATCGATTGAAACGTGTAAAAGGAAATTCCGATCGGAAGCGCAAAACCGGGAACGGTGAAGGATGTGCCAAGAAGATCATTGACATTTGAAATAATGAACGCGCTGTATTTAAAACTGAGGAGCGTTCCGATATTAAAAATGACGGAGAATATTATTCCAAGTTTTGCGTACGGCTTCCCGGCATGCCTTTCAATAAATAAGGCATTCAAATAGTCAACGAAAGCGGTGAGAAGCAACAGTGCAATCCAGACCGGTTCGCCCCAGGCATAAAATACTAACGAAAAGGCGGTGAGAAGATAATTCCTGTAAGTAGCGTTTTTCCAGCTGTAATAAAGCAGCAGGTTCAGCGGCAGAAAGATGTAAAGAAAAGTCAGGTTGGC
>JBKJMR010000579.1:0-2822 GCA_046596275.1 Bacteroidia bacterium
TTTGAGAACTGCTTCCAATTCCGACCACTTTGGTGACGTCAACAAAATGGTCGGAAATGTTATCTCCACTGTTCTTACAAGCTGCTTTCGCTTTATCAATTGCTTTTAAAAATTCCCCCAATCAGCATAATTAAAAATTTATTGAATGTTTCTAACACTCCAAAATTCAACTTCACGATACACGTATCGTGCTTTTTCAAACTTTAGAAATAATTTGGTAATCAATTCTTTTTTCATTTTTGCGTAAATTTTAAACTCTGATTAAATACTAATTATAATATAGGCCTACCAACAAAAAATATATTCTAAAAACTAAAAGGGCTGCAAACGTAAATCATTTTTTTGTAAATGCAAGTATTATTTTTTTTGAGAACATCTTTTTACATTACTCAAAAACAACATTGCCAATAGTAATTACCACTTTAGTACCGGAAGCATTTCCGGCTTCATCAAACAGGTCAATAATTTCTAATTTACTTTCAGGCTTTCCTTTTTCATTCGCCTGTGCTAAGCGTTCACGTGTAATTTCAAGCGCGGCAGATTTATGATCTTTTTTAATTTCAGATTCATACTCCTTCGCTTTCGCGCGTCCGACACCATTATCCTCGATCTCACAAACAATAGATTTTCCTTCGAGTATAAAACGGATATCAATCTTACCCGGTTTTTCCAATTGATGCAACACACCATGAATAACGGCATTCTCTACGAATGGTTGGATAAGCATCACAGGAATAAATGTTGCTTCCGGATCTAAGCGCTCATCGGTTTCAATCGCATACGTAAAACGATTTCCATGGCACAATGCTTCAAGCCCGAGGTAATGCGTGAGCGATTCGGTTTCCATCGTGATGCTTGTGTAGGTTTGCCGGGAATTTTCAAGCGTAGAGCGCATAAGCTTCCCGAATTTTGCGAGATATTTTCTTGCTTCTGCAGAATCATTTCGTGCAATGAAACCCTGGATGGATTGCAGCGCATTAAAAATAAAATGCGGATTCATCTGCAGGCGCAATGCTTTTTGCTCCAATTCCAAAACATGTTTTTCAAGCGTCACTTTTTCAAGCTGCTGTTTTGTTTTTCGCTTGATCAATCGCACGCGCCACGAGAAAATTATTCCGATGAAAAGTAAAATGATTAATCCTGCAATGATGCGGAAGGGCCATGTTTCCCATAAGGGCGGCGTAATGCAAAAAGAAAATTCCTGCGTTTCGCTCCAATAGCCATCTGAATTTCTTGACTGCACTTTGAAAATATATTCGCCTGGTGGCAAATAAGAATAGGTTGCTTGTCGGTCTGTGTTTTCTGGCGACCATTCCTTATCAAATCCAACCAGCTTCCAGCGAAAACGAACACCTTCGGGATTTCTTAAATCGATGGCATTAAATTCAAAACGTAAGTGATTTTGCGTGTACGGCAATTCAATTTTTCCCGGCACAGGAAACCATTTTGTTTTTGAATCCGGATTCCAATAAGATGTTTTTTCAATCGGGTCGAAGAACAAACGAATGCCGGTCAAATGTGTTTTTGGGGCTTCACGTGTTATGAAATCATTCTGCGCGGTGTACATGCTTGCACCGCTGATCGTGCCGAACCAAACGCGTCCCATCGTATCAAGGCAAGATGCATTTAAAGAAGTTTCAATTCCATTTAATCCTTCACCTTTTCCATAATGTTTGATGGAAAGCATTTTGCCGTTCTGATCAAACAGGATTTTATCAAGACCTTTTTCAGTTCCAACCCAAAGATTTCCTTCATTATCACATTGCAGCAAATACACATTGTCGGAAGCAAGACCATCCTTTTTAGAATAAACTTTGAATGTAGTTCCACTACCATTTGCAGCAGGAATTCCCCTGCAAATTCCGCCACCTGCAAAACCGAACCACATAAAATCATAGCGATCACGTGTTACACAACGAACATAATTTGCAGGTAAACCGTTTTCCATTGTGTACTGACGGTTGATTTTTATCTCACTGCTGTCATATGTGATATAAAATATTCCGCCCCGTTCTCCGCAAGCCCAAACTGCTCCGCTAACGCTGTCAATTTTCTGACTTGACATTGATTTAATCCGCAGATCAGTGAGGCCTTCTTTTTTTCCGATGCGTGTAAATGAATTTGCTACCGGATCATAAACAGAAATTCCACCACCTGCTGTTGCGATCCATTGCCTGTTAAATCCATCGGTTAAAAATGCATTGATGAAATTCTGGCTCAATCCATTCGACATATTGTAATGTGTGAATGAGCCGTTCTGCAATTTGTAAGCACCATCGCCTGCTGTTCCGAACCACATTGTGCTCGCAGTGTCTTCACCGAAACATTTTACTTTGGAGCTGGTAAATCCTGCGCCTTCGTAATAATTCGTGTAATACAATCCGTCGTATTCCGTCACACCACCACGTGAAGTACCGAACCACATGTGCCCTCTTTTATCGCAATGCAACGCGCCCACAGACGTGCCCATGTCACCGCTTTTTTCATTGAAGTGAATGAAACGTTCTCCGTCGAGCTTGCAAATTCCGCCACCGGAAGAGCCGAACCAGATATTGCCCCACGAATCCTGCAGGATGGACATCACCACATTATTACACAATCCTTCCCGCTCCGAAAATTGTTTTACTTCATCACCCGTAATTCGCGTAACACCAGAAGGAGTGCCCATCCAGAGTCTCCCCGCATTATCAATTGCCATGCATTGCAATGAATTATTCGAAAGCCCTTCATTCACCGTAAAGCGCGTGACGATCGTATCTTTTAATTTCAACAATCCGCTTCCATACGTGGCAAACCACATTGTATTGTCAGCACCTTTTAAA
>JBKJMR010000373.1:0-7559 GCA_046596275.1 Bacteroidia bacterium
GTGGCTTTAGAAACCCACCTTCGGAGTTACTTTCTGCTCAATCAGAATTCCGAGGCAAGCTGCATCTGCAGACTTTCCTTTACCAGGACCTGTTCCAGGGATTGTAATTGTGATAAACATATTGCGTGTGGTTTCACAAGAAAATTCCATGTGACCTGCTTTGTTGTCTGTTGCGTTATCATACAATACTTCGCCGGTCTTCGCATCAGAAAGGACCATTCCGATTTGATCGCCGAGCACTTTATCTGCGCAGAGAGAAATTGAATAATCAAATCCTGCGTAGAAAACTGATTTCAGCTTCGAAGTGGTTCCTTTAGCGAAGAGTCCGCTTTTGGATTGTGAATTATAGATAAAACCTTCTTCGGAAGCCTGGCTGCAACCTGCTGTGCGGTGATAAGTAACGCAGGGAGCTTGTGATGTGAGCGGGATGTTGATGCCAAGAACTGCAGCAAACATCAGGGCGATTTTAAAATTTTTCATAGTGGAGTTCTTTGAATTTGATAAAAGCGGATTACTGTGCGTTAACGAAGCTGGTTCTGATTTCAGTGATCTTGTTTTTGATCTTCTCAAACTGTTCTTTAGTGATAGTCGACTTAGCACCGCCGCCAATCACACGTTTTCCGTTTTTCATTTTCGGAGCTTCGGTGTTAGCAGAAGTTGAAACTTCATTCATTGCAGTCTGAAGTTCTTTCATCTGTGCTAAAACAGATTTTACATCTTCAGTCTCCGCATGCTTTTCCATAAATTCCACCAGGTTATCCAGTGATAATTTCTGATCGCTGATGCGTTCTGCAGTTGCTTTGTCTTTCTCAAAATCTTTTACCATGTTGCTCATCAGGTAAAGGCTTTCAACCCATCCACCTGCAAGCATAAGGCTCAGATCGCCTCCGCGTTGATTATTCTCAAGGTTTTCAAATGTTGAAAGATAGAGGTCATTCGAAATTGATACCAGCGAATCTCCGTTACCGGCGTTCTTGCTGATACGTGCCTTGTCTTTGTCAGTTAAATTAGTTGCAACCTTCAGCTTATCACCCATGCGCATACAGGCACCGAAGTAAGAAACTACTTTATTGCTGACATTGAACGTGGAGCAATACAGCAGGTCAGCAGAATATATGCCAAGATTTAACGACTGTGCTTTTTTGCTGTCGTATTTCTTTTCGTTGTCAGGAGAATTTAAAAGATTTGCATCCGCATTTGTGTTACCGGAAGCCTTCATAAAAGCGAAGATCTCGCTCGGAGAAGGAACACCTGGATCAAATGTTGTGGTAGATGCGGTATCCATGTTTACCGCAGCAGTATCGCTTCCGGTTGAATCAGTACCATCAGTGCCATCATCATTCCCGCAGGAGTTTAATGCGAGAGTAAAAGCAAAAGCCGGGATAAGGAGAAATACCGGCAGGGATCGTTGTTTCATAGGAGTGGTTTCAGTCCGAATGGGATTTAGGCAAAAATACTCTTTTTTCTTTTCAGCCGTTAAAAATATCAAAACAGTACTAAGCTAATCTACAGGCGCTTTCTTTTCATTGTTAGTAGTTGGTATTGAATATTGGGAAAGAATGTATGCTGAAAATCCGGAATCCGCCAACCTACACTTAACCCGAAAGTTGAAACTCAAAAACCCGTAACCCGTAACCCGGAACCCGAAACCCTGAACTCGAAACTCCGAACTAATAACTCCGAACTAAAAACTTTACCGTTTATCAAAATCCAACTCAATTGTCTTCTTCCTCGCCAATGAACCATCATTCCTCAACTCATAAGTAGACCATTCCTGCTTCCTGCGGTTGCTTTTATCCACTGTCCAAAGGCCAGCAAGCTCAGCCGGAGGATCTCCATCTACCGTGCTTCCGAAATGCACCCGTGCTTCATCAAAAAAGATCTCAAAATTATATACATTCACTCCTCCCGCTTCATTCATATTCGCAACACAAAGGCGGTAATCAAAAAGTCCGTTTAAAGTTGTTGTGGTAAAAACAACAAGCTCACCAGGATTGCTCGCAGTTGAATCGAAAACCACCGTAGCGCCAAGCGAATCATAATATTGATAGTGAATGCTATTTATGGTCCAGGTGCCATCACCATGATTCAGCTTTTTTATTTTCATATCCGGCTTTTCACAGCTTACAATTAATGCAGCAGTGAGAAGGAGCAGGAGGAAAGGGGCGAAAAACTTTTTCATATTATTCTTTTTCAAACTCAAATGTGGAAAGTAAAAATTGCAGACCGATTCCGAAACGAAGTCCGCGGATATCATTCGAAATGCTGTTACCGGTTCCGTTGTATGGATCAGTAACATACATATTAAGATCACGCGGTAAATAATTCTGCTCCTGCCTGAAATCCTGCAGATCATCATACTGGCGGTATTCCGGGTGCGCTTTGCCTGTGCGGAAAATGTAATCGGCTTTTGCAACTAAATAAATACAGGGCAAAAGTTTATAGCCAAGATTTATTCCGAATCCCGGTCCGAATGAAAAATTATCATACACCCCATTCAGCGTGTGATCAAAGCCAAGACTTTTAGAGCCATCAGCAAATACATATTCCGAATAAATGGAAACCGTCCGTATCGAAATCACGAATTGAAATCCGGCCACAAATTTTTTCTTCTGGAAACGTATACCAACTTCAGTAGAAGCATCTCTTATTTCGGTAGAGATGTTACGGCCTGTGCCATCTGCATAACGCGCTTCATTCGGATTGGTAGTAATTAAATAACGACCTAATCCAAGCGTCATCATGCATTCTTTACCGCCGATGCCAAGCATGAAATGATAATAATTTCCTTTCGCCATTCCCTGCTTCATTCCGAATTGTTGCGTTAATCCGGAATTGACATTATTATAAGATGTAAGAAAAACCGGAAGCTCCTCCGTTTTTACAGTTGATCCTGCCAATCCGGCTTCTGCTGAAAAAAGGAATCCAAGCTGTGCACGTGATGTTGCAGAAACGGTCAATAACAAGAGTAAAAGAAATAGGTTCTTTTTCATTTTATTGTCCTCCGATGTTTAAGTAAACTGCAATGCCCGTATTCTTGAATTTTTCTTCCTGGCTTTGCGCGTAGTTCAAATCGGCGCCGAATAACCACTTATCAAGACCATCCATTCCCTGCTTAAATGCCAATTGTTGTGAGTACAATCGAATGGTCGCGATGCCAATGGTTTTCTCAACATAAAAAGTAAATGCAAAATACAGGCGAACCGAAATTCCTATGATGCGGGTATTGTCAACCACCCACAATCGTTTCCATGCTTCATCTTTGATTGTTTCTTCCCGACCTCTTCTTCCGAAACCTTTAAAGCGGCCGAAATCCATGCTTCCACCGAATGCCCAACCATCTATGCGCGTACCGAAACCGAACTTGAATGTATTGCCATACACTTTCATCTGGCGCGTCATCGCAACTCCTGAAGAATCAAACTTTGAATAGGTCGATGCCTTTTTGCGACTATACATCAGCTCGAAATAAACATCACCCGGAGTACGGATTCCCATCGTTGGACCCTGGAACCAGTTGATCTCGTGCATCGCTTTTGTATTAGCGCTATTAAGCACATTGTAAATGTAAATTTCCCTGTTCAGCTCGCGCGGACTACAATGCCCGCCGGTGTACCCGATCATAAACTGTGCATTGCCTCTTATGGCAAATACAAAGAGGAGAAGGATGATAAATTTAAAATTTCGCATTGGTGGGTTATTGGGGTGGATAATGGCCTCAAAGATATAATTTGAGCAGCCGGTCGAAATAGCACAGATGCACTATTTATGGGAGGATTACTAACATGGGGGAAAAAGTTGGTGGTTGGTGGTAAAAAAGGGTTGGTGGTTGGTGGTAAAAGGGTTGGTGGTTGGTGGTAAAAAAGGGTTGGTGGTTATTTGTAATTATGATTTTCACCTTGTTTATTGTTTATTGTTTGTTTGATTCGCGGTGGCGGATTTGTTCTGTGATCAATAAAGAATTCATTTGTAAGCAATGCTGAATGCAAGGTATTTCCCGACCAAACTCACATCTTTCCCTATTAATTTTTTACCACTAACTTTTTCCCGGTCACTCCCTGATCCTGTCGAAGGACCACCAACTTTTCCACCTACCACCAACCACCAACTTTTTCCCGACCACCAATCATTCCCTGCCACTTATCGATTTCCATGGAAAGAACAAAAAGATAATTCTAAATTGCACAATGAAAATGAAAAATTACATCCTCTTCTTCGTATTTGCTTTTACATTCACCGTTTTCAGCAGCACTAGTTCTGCTCAGAATAACAACAGCAACAACAATTCCAGGAATACCAGCAGCAACAATAATCGGGTAGGTTATACGCCAACAAAACCAACTGCGCCTAAATTCAAAAAACATTTCGCTTATGCCGCCGCTTTTTCCTATTCGGTAATTAACAACAGGAAAGAAGTGCGCGGACAATACAAGCCCGGTGTTAATGTGGGTTTACATTTTTATTCCCGTCCGTGGTTTTACTGGTCGGGTGAATACAGCTATTTCTTTAAGCACAAATCAAGTCCTGGTTTTGAAAATATTAACTCCTGGAACACAGAGCTTAATGGAAATCTTTTAATGGGTGCGGCAACCAGTGACCTGAAATTCCGTTTTATATTCGGACTGACGTATATGGAATGGGATGGCATTTTCGTAGGTCCGGATGTTACAGACGATAAAACCTGGTACATCGGGAAAAAGATCGAGCAGGATTGGGTGGGTGCAAACATGGGTTTTGGTTTTGCGCATCCTTTCGGGAAACATTTCAACGGTTATATCGATTTCCGTATGAGATTCGCATCTCAGGAAAGAGATCTTATCAGCATTTCAGATACTGCATTCAATTTTGGTGTGCAGTACAATCCATTTTCGGATGATAACAAGAAAAAAACGAAAAAAGGACGGTTCTCGCGCATTTACAGGTGGCCACAAAAGCGTACCAATTAAACGGTCTGAAAATTGTACCTTTATAGGCGTGAGAAAAGCGGGAATCATATTGACGTTTATTTTCTGCCTGGCGGGAATATCACTTATTGCCCAGGCTCCCCTGATTACCGTTCGTGGATATGTGTTCGACAAGAACGATAGTCTTGCTGCACCGTCCGCAATTATTCTCAACAAAAGAACCAGCACAGGACAAACCAGCTCACCTGGAACTTTCTTTTCCATCACAGGATTAAAAACAGATACATTTCTTATCACAGCCGGCGGTTATGAAGTAAGAAGAATTTGTTTCTCCGATTCCATCCTGAAAGAAGTTTATAACATCCGCATTGGATTGCAATTGAAAATGAATGCGCTTGCTCCCGTTGCGATTTATCCCGTAAAAGATCTCGCACAAATTCAAAAAGAACGTGCAGCAATTGAAAAAGAACAAACACGACAAGCGCTCGGAATTGTAGGAGCTGCTTCAAGCCCGATAACTTATTTGTGGGAACATTACAGTCGTGAAGGAAAATCGCGTGAAGCAGTTGCCATACTTGAAAATGAAGATCGAAAGCGTGAAATTCTCAAAGACCTTTTCAGAACCTACGTGCGTGCCGGTGTTATTGTAATGGAAGAAGACGAATTCGATGCATTTATTGCTTACCTCAATATCCCGGAAGAATTTTTACGATCTGCAAGTGATTATGAATTAGCTGTGATGATTCGTCACAAATTCCTGCAGTATCGCTCGGCGAGAGAAATTCATAACAGGAACCAGCGTTAAAAGAGTTTACGCATGGACTTCTGTTGTATTTTTGCGCTTTCAATAAAAAAATGAACCTCAGATTTTTTCTCCCGATTTTAATGCTGACTATTTTCGCTTCCTGCGGAAATGAGGAGAACAAAAAAGTTGCTGTTACCAAACCTGATGCTGTTATAAAGCCAAAAGGTAAACCACAGAAAGCGGGTCTGCGCCAATCGTACGAGCTTATTAAACCAAGAAAAAATCAGTACAACGATGCAACTGTGCGCATAGGAGATAGCATGGTGTATTGCTCCTACAAAGGAAAGATCGCATTCGGAGATACACTTGGCAATTCACGTATCTCCATTGTAGATCTTCGTTGCGAATATTTTATCGACAGGGTGCATGTGCTTCCTGTACAGCCAAAACAGTGGATGATTGTATGGCAGGAAACTTACCAGCTCGGACAGCGGACAAATATTGCGAGGTTCAGGGAGGGCGAGCAGGCGCCGGTTTGGAAGCTTACCTTTCCGAATACAAATGCCGGACCTGTTGCGCTGGATCAAAACATGTGCTATTTCACGATGATGGGAATGGTTGGAAAATTGAATATCGACAATGGCGAATTGCAATGGAAAGTCGATTCATTATTCAACCAGTACAAAATGATGTACAAAAAATTCGAAGTGCCGAAAGTGTATGAAAATAAAGTTGTTTTCGTTGATTTTCCCGAGCGCGGAAGAAGGGAAATAAGAGATACACTTGTATTAGATCCTGCTACCGGGGCGAGGAAAAAATAATTCAAGATTCAATATTCAAGATTGTAAATCGAACGAAAATGGTCCTTTGAATTTGCATATTTGATGGAGCGTCATTTATTCCCATTTTCAACTTTTCGAATCCTTGAATTTTGAATCTTGAATTTTGAATTCCCAATGTTGAATTTTGAATTATCTTTACCCCTGCGATATGGCACCACGCATTATTCTCACTCCTCAGCAGTTTTCCATTACGATCAACCGGCTTTGCCACCAGCTGATCGAGGTACACGACGATTTTTCAGAATCTGTGATCATCGGACTTCAGCCAAGAGGAATTCTTATGGCCAAGCGTATCAGGAAAACATTACAGCAAATTCTGAATAAAGAAAACATTCTCTACGGTGAGCTCGATGCTACTTTTTACCGCGACGATTTCAGGAAAAAAGATTTGGTGCCGAATCAAACGAATATCAATTTTATCATCGAAGACAAGAATGTGATCCTCATCGATGATGTACTTTTTACAGGAAGAACGATTCGTGCAGGAATGGATGCGATGATGGCATTCGGCCGTCCGAAAGATGTTGAATTAATGGTGTTGGTAGATCGCCGCTTCAGCAGAAATTTACCAATCCAGGCAAAGTATATTGGTTGCACAGTCGATACAATCTCTTCAGAGAAAGTGAAAGTTGACTGGAAAGAAAAGGACGGCGAAGACCAGGTATTGCTATTAACAAACGATTAGGATGAGCAGAAAATAAAGCGTGAAACATCTCCTCGGCATCAAGCAGCTTACGCCGGATGATATCGAGCTTATTCTCTCAACCGCCGATCAGTTCAAAGAAGTCATCAATCGCCCGATCAAAAAAGTTCCTTCACTCAGGGATATTACCATTGCCAATCTTTTCTTCGAGAATTCCACCCGCACACGCGTTTCATTTGAATTAGCCGAAAGAAGGTTATCAGCAGACACAGTGAATTTTGCTGCATCTAATTCTTCCGTCAAAAAAGGAGAAACACTTATCGACACGGTGAATAATATTCTCGCCATGAAAGTGGATATGGTCGTTATGCGTCACCCGAATCCCGGTGCATGTGTTTTCCTTTCCCGCCACATCGATGCAAAGA
>JBKJMR010000556.1:0-8792 GCA_046596275.1 Bacteroidia bacterium
CTGGAAATAATTCTGCTTTTACAATGGCATTGATACTCGTGTAACCGCTTACAATAATTAATCCGGCCATTAATAAAAAGAATGCGCCCCATTGTGAATCGGTGTGACTCAGCGTGGTTAATAACGGCACGGTGAAAATAGTTCCCAGTATTCCAAAGCTGATCAGTAATGGCCGTCGCCCGATTTTGTCGGATAATGCGCCGAAAGCCGGTTGCAGGAAAATAAAAATCAAGAGTGAAAGAAAGGAAATTAATGTAGAATCGTTTTTTGTGAGATGAACTGTATTCACCAAAAATTTTTGCATGTACGTGGTGTACGTATAAAATGCAAGCGTCCCTCCGAGTGTTAATCCAACCACTGTTAGAACCGCTTTCGGATGTTTAAACAATTCTGTCAGTGTTCCTTTTCGTTCCGCACTTTTTTCTTTTTGCGCTTCGAAGGATGCTGTTTCGTGCAGACTTTTGCGCAGGTATAATGCAATGAGTGATAAAATAGCACCGATCACAAATGGGATTCGCCAACCCCATTCATGCAATTCTTCGTCCGACAATATTTTTTGTAAGATCAGCTGAATGCCTAATGCGATAAGTTGTCCGCCCACAAGCGTTACATATTGAAAACTGGAATAAAATCCCCGGCGTTTTTCCGTTGCCATTTCGCTTAGGTAAGTTGCCGACACTCCGTATTCGCCTCCCACGCTTAAACCTTGTATGAGTCGCGCTAACAATAATAAAAATGGCGCGAATACACCGATGGTATTGTATCCCGGGATCACAGCTATAAGCAATGAGCCGAATGACATTAATAAAACGGATAAGGTCATGGATTGTTTTCGTCCGCCCTGGTCTGCGATACGGCCGAATAACCAACCACCGATGGGGCGCATGAGAAAACCTACCGCAAATATTCCGGCAGTGTTTAATAATTGCGCGGTTTTATCTGCTTCAGGAAAAAATGCGGAGGAGAAATACAAAGAGAAAGCAGCGTACGCATACCAATCGTACCATTCAACTAGATTGCCGATTGATCCTCCTATTATGGCTTTTAGTCTTTGGTGAGAAATTCTTTCCATAGTGAGCTTATGCCTATAAGAGATTTGGTAATCTGGTAATCTGGTGACTGGGTGATTGATCGCACAAAATTCAACCGTACGTTGTGATTTTAAAAAAATAAAATTAACGAAGAATTAATCAATCATTTTCACCCATGACTTGATTACTTTTTTAAGATCTTTTTCTTTGGTTTTGAGATCTTTTAGATCTGTGATTTTTACCATTCTTCTTCCGTCGGTGTAATTGCCTTCGAGAATTTCGGAGACGTCTTTTACTTTTTCGCCGGTTGGAAAAATAAGCAGCACGTATTCTTTCTTGCGGAGATTAAAAACTACGATGTCTCTTTTGTATTCTTTCGGATCGAACGGTTTCATTTCGCCGGTGTAATAGAAGCTGGGCGAATTCCATTTAATTTGTTCACCGATGTTTTTGTCGGCGGTTAAAATAACTTTTCGGATTGCCTGTTGCAGCTTTGCAGATGCGGGTTCTGATTTTTCAATTAGTTCGTTAACCTGTTCCGAATCGCTTGCTTTTGATTTTGCCATTTTACGTTTACTGATTTATATTACTTATAGATTAAAAGTACTATGGAATTGTTCGCGAAAAGAATTTATTTTGGATAATGCAGTGCAATCCAGGCATGCTCCGGAATTTTCTTTAATCCATTACATGCGGAAGATAAATATCAAATGTCGCACCATTACCTAATGTGCTTGTGGCTGTTATAACGCCATTGTGATTTTCAACAATTCGTTTGCAAATAGCAAGTCCTATTCCTGTCCCATTATATTTATCATATTCATGTAAACGTTGAAACACTTCAAAAATGCGTTCTGCATATTGCGGATTGAAACCAATGCCATTATCCCTCACACTGATGTGACAATAGTTAATTCCGGGTAATAAGAAAGCTTTATTAAATTTCTCTGCATTCCCGATGCTGCACTTTATGCTTATGCGGGGTGGCTGACCGGGAATGGTAAATTTGAGCGCATTACCTATGAGATTTTGCATGAGCTGGTTAAATTGAAAGCGGATAACATTTGCTTCAACTAATCCTTCTGTTTCTATAATGGCGTTTGTTTCCCGTATTGTTTCTTTAAAATCGGAAAGCACTTCTGATACGATTTTATATAAATCCGTTTTTTCAAGACTATCCTCTCTTGATTTTGCCTGTGAATAAGAAAGCAGATCTTTTAAAAGCGTTTGCATCCGTTCAACAGCATCGAGCACTCTTTGCAAATAGTCTTGTGCGTCTTCCGAAAGGTTTTTACGCTCTTCGGCAATCAGGCTGGAGAAGGTTTTGATTTTGCGCAAGGGCTCCTGTAAATCATGACTTGATATATAAGTAAATGTCTCCAGCTCTTTATTTATCAGCACCAGCTCCTTGTTTTTTTCTTCTAAGTTTTTGTTCGTAATTGCGATTTCGCTGTTTTTTTGCTGAAGCGTTTTGTAGGCTTCCTTTAATTCTGATGTTCGTTCTATAACTTTTTCTTCTAATAGCTCTTCGGTCTTTTTTTGTTCATTGATGTCTGTGTTTGTTCCGATCCAGCGAACAACTTTTCCTTCGCTATTGCGAATGGGATGCGCCCTTGTCAGGAACGGACGAAAAATGCCATCCGCACCTTTTAAAGGAAATACCATTTCAAATGGTTGTCCTGTATTTATAGAATGTTGCCATTGCACAAGAACAGACGACAGCTTTTCAGGATCGTGCACCGACTTCCAGCCCCAGCCTTCCATTTCGGCAGGTACAGTGCCTGTATATTCGTACCACCGGCTGTTATACCAATAGATCCATCCTTCACCGTCAGCAATCCATGCCAGATTTTGAATGTTGTTAGCAAGTGTGCTGAATTGCTCTTCGCTTTCTTCAATTTTTTTTCGTGCCTCCACATGCGCTGTCACGTCTACTGCATGCACAAGAATGCCAATGATAGTTCCATATGCATCCCGTGATGCCTGGTAAATAAAGTTGAAATAGTGAGCTACTATTTGTCCGGGTACGGGCTCCAGGTTAATAAGAATTTCATTGCCGATAAAAGAGTTGCCCGTTTTGTAAACATCATCCAGCAGTTCAATAATTCCCTGTCCCACCAGCTCAGGCAACGCTTTCCTCACCGGTTTTTCAATGATATCCCTGTTACCGATAACCTGCATGTACCTGCTATTAGCAAGTTCATAAATATGTTCTGGTCCGCGAAGAACACAAATAACCGCAGGTACCTGCATAAATAATTCGTGCATTACATTTTTCGCCTGCTGTTCATGTAATAAAAGCTGTTGAATTTTTTGTTCCTGTTCTTTGGTAGTGGTAATGTCAATACAAATGGCGAAAAAAGACCTTACGCCGTTCGTATCCGTGAAAACTGAAATGCTGTTGCTCACCCAAATAACTGAACCATCTTTTTTTATGTATTTTTTTTCGAGGAATGCTTTTCCCTCACTTATGGCCTGCGCCATATATTCCACCGTTCGTTTAAAATCATCAGGATGAGTTAAAGCCCTTACATTCATTCCAAGAAGCTCTTCTTTCTGATAACCTGTTATATCACAAAAGCGATCATTAACTTCAATTAAAATGCCATTCAGATCTGCTTGTGCAATACCTGCACTTACCTGGCTGATAATATAGCTTAATCTCTTTTCGCTTTCTTCAATTCTTTTCGTTGCATCTTTATTATTCATAGGTAAAACTTTTTTTTAAATGCCGAACTTCACTACAACTACTCACTTATTGCTCTTTAAGATTAATGGTGAATGCTGCTCTTGATGGTTTCCCGGGATCTTGATTCAGCAAAGTAAATAGCAGGGGAAGAGATTTTTTAAGATCAGGAAAATCACATTTCTGTAAATAATAATGCGCACCATTCTGGTATAATACTTCAGCGATCACATCATGAAGAGAAGTTGAATAAATAATTACCGGGATATGTTTTAATTTTTCATTTTGTTTTATAATTACAAGGCATTCTGAGCCGTTCATTCGTGGCATATTAAGATCAATAAAAATAATGTCGGGAAGACTGACCGAACGATTTAGTAAATAATCGATAAGCCGTTCACCGTCTGATACTGTAGTTAAATGAGACACAACAGCTATTTCTTTTAAAGCTTTTTCAAATAAAAAGCGGTCATCTTTGTCGTCATCCGCAAGCAAGATATTAATGTGTGGCTTTTGCATCGGTTGCATAATCGAGTCATAAATACTTTTATTTGCCAATCACAATGTATTGCAACAAGCCTGTGAACAGGTATAACGGTGTGCTTACTATTCTGAAAATGTGCAGTGCCGGGTCGAAAATCAAAACAAATTTATGAATAAATGTATTTGATAGTTTCCTGGAGCACATGCTGCTTTCAGTTTAAATTTAAGTAAATGTTCCGGAAAAAGCTCGAAGTTGAAGCAATAGCAAATGCGGGAACAATGGTTATACTATTAACCATGTTCCCGCAACTGATTTTTTTAATAACTTCTCTGAAATTATTTCACCACAAAAAATAATCCCACTGTTCCGATATGATTCCACGGGGAGGTATTATGATTTGCAGTTGCTCCATCTTCGCCATATTGGTACGTTTTTGAATTCACAGGCAAATCATATTCCGGTGACATGAAAGTTGCTCTGTAAAAAAGGCCGACATGCCGAAGCTTAATGCTGAATTGCAATTCATGAATATACACCAGGTCTTCTACCTGCCCCTCTGTAAGTATATAAACGTCCTGCGGTGAAGTAGGATCTTCGTCGAGTGTTTGTTTTGTAATTCCATAACCTTGCAGCATGGAATTGTGAATGACATTTCGGAAGGTAAAACGGTAATTAAAAACGGCTACATATTTTTTATTGCGGTTTCTTCCGGATGCGAATGGAAGGAGATAATCTCCCGAACGTTTAAAATCGCAGGTGCCGATGTTAATACCACCACCGAGGGATGTCATATCATGACCGTAGCGGATCTCGTCAAAAACAGAAACGTTGATCCATCGCGGAAAAGCCTGCATTTTATTTTGAAATCGGTTTCGGATGCCATCGGAAATAAGCCAGCCTTTTGTAAGCAGCATATATTCATGCGAGAGATCGTACTGGATTGCAACACGACCTCCGAAAGCGATTTGCGCATTCCATCCATTCGGTGTGTATGCGCCGATATTAAGATCACGGTGAATTAAAGACTGAAGCCCGCCAGGTCGTGCAGAACCGATGGTACCGATTTTAATTCTTGAATTCATCTTAAACATTCCATTGCGGAAGATCCGGTGTTTGGAATAGCCGCCATAAATAAAAGATGCGTAAGGACGATCGCTCGAATCAACTGCGGTTGGTGAATTAAAAATGGAAGTGTCGCGCAGGTAAGGTGTGTATCCTTCACCGGCAAGAAAAATAGTTTGATAAGAATACCAGCTTCGTGAGTTTAAGCTCCATGCTTTATCACTTCCGACGACGCGCATTTTAAAAAGATCTGTTATGGCTTCGAATCGGAATGCGCCTGTCATGTCGCGGTCTTCATTATGATTGGTTTGAAAATGCAAAAAATCATTTCCATGTTCGGCGTAAAGTCCGCGCAATGGTTTGGAAGAAAATTCTGTAAAACGATAAAGCGTAAATTCTTTTTCGAAAAGCTCATCCATGCGCTGGTTGATTTGCAGCAATCTTTCTTTCCATATCGCAGGACTTTCACCGGGATATTTACCGCTGGAAAGTATCACATCTTCCAGGTCTTTAATAGAATCAGCAACAACAAATTCAAGCCATGTGATGGTTTCGACATGCGTGATCATTTCCAGCCTGGTTTTAAAAAGAGCAGCTTCGTTAAAACGCAATTCCGGTATCAATTGCGTTTTAACTATTTCCCTGATATTATCAATAGAATCTTCCTTGTGTTTCACCGCACCCGCCGGAATTCCAACGTCGAGCTTAAAAATTCTTTCATCGAGTCGGCCGATCGTATTGCAATTGGAACATTCCTGTGCTGCCGAATTTACCCGGAAAAAGAGCAGCGCTGCGAAAAGTAAAAGTTGGAATTTCATGGTGTAGGGATGTTAGGTGAGTTGCATTTGTTAATAGTGTTGATAGATTTTACTAATGCAAAGTTGAACTTCGCCGGGTGAAAAAGCAAGCGTAGAAACACCTATTGTGTTGGCAGTAAAGGCGCGCAATTTTTAGATGGATGAACTTTGCATTCAGGAATTATTGCGCATTGCATGAAGCATCTCTTTATGCTTAAGATCACTGTAATGTTTGTTGACAATTAAAATTGCAAATATTACTCCCGGTATCCACCCGAGTAATGTGAGCAGTAGGCTCAGGATAAACGCTCCTATCCGGCCTGTAGTGAGAACAGCGATTGGTGGTAAAATAATGCAGAGGAAATAACGCATGAGATTATGATTAGAGTTGGTTGACTATTTTTTTCAATGATAAACAATACTCAATCAATAGTCGGTAACAAGTGTTTGTTGTCGGTTGAAATTTAAGTTTCCGGTTTTTTCTGTTATTCCGGCAGGGCACAAATTTCTGCCAAAGCATATCAAATACGTCTGTTTGCAGGCGCATCAAATGGATATACAAAAGAGTTGTACCCGTTTATTTCTAGCTATATTGATGTTGCCTCATTTGTTATTTTCTAACCCTTCAGCATTTTTTTCCTATTTTTATACACTCACCAACCGGGAGTTTTTGAATGAAACTAAGAACAGTTATTGTTGATGATGAAGCACCGGCGAGGGAAAATCTGAAACTTTTACTTAACGATCACAGCAGCGAATTGGAAGTGATCGGCATGGCTGATTCCATTAAATCTGCCCAGAAGCTGATCAAAGAAGTATCGCCGCAGGTTGTGTTCCTCGATATCTGCATGCCATCAGGAACAGAAGGTTTTGATCTGCTTGAATCACTTCCAGAAAAAAACTTCCAGGTGGTTTTTGTTACTGCTTTTAAAGATTATGCGCTTAAAGCTTTTCATGCGAATGCCATCCACTATATTTTAAAGCCGATCGATATTGACGATCTGAAAGCCGCAGTGAAAAAAGTGGTTTCCAACAATGAATTGTTCCGGAACAACAACGAAAACCTGAACAGCTACATTCGCTCGCTCGAGAACCTTACTAAAAATCTCAATCCCGCTTTACCTTCCCAGCGCATCACCATCAATCACGCAAAAGGTTTTAAAATTGTTGATCCTACCGACATCATGTACCTGGAAGGTGAGGGCAATTACACCAAAATTTATTTCTCCGACGGCACGCAATATGTCGATACGCGTTCACTTGGTATTTATGAGGATATTCTTGACCCGAAAAAATTCTTCCGGGTGCATAAATCACATATTGTAAATATTCTTTGTGTGAATGAATTCTTGAATAATGATGGTTCGTTCGTTATTATGAAAAACGGAACGAAGCTCACCATCTCCCGTTTACGTCTTGCCGGTTTCCTCGAGCTCTTCCGGAATTAACCCTGGAATTACTTTCAATCAACATACGATACATCTTGTACAACCGTGGGCACACTTTAATCAGTGGCGCAGTTTGGCGTGTTTTCTTTCACGAGCTTAGTTAAAGAATCAAAAAACGCTGCTATGCTTTCCCCGGGCAACTATTTATTTTATTTCTGCAGTTCGCTATTCCTGTTAGCGGGCGTCGAACTTTCAGCGCAGCAATACAGCTTTATAAATTATTCAATTGAAAACGGTCTCGCACAATCGCAGGTGCAAACAATTTTCCAGGACGACAAAGGTTATTTGTGGCTGGGAACCTACGGCGGATTATCTCGTTACGATGGGAAAAGTTTTGTCAACTATTCGAAAGAAGATGGTTTGCTGGATAACCGTATTAATTCGATCGTAGAAAGTCCGGCGAAAGAAATTTATGTGGCAACGCTTGGCGGAATAAATAAATTCGACGGAAAAAAGTTTAAAAGTTATCCTCTCAAACAGGAATTTTCGATGAACCAGGTTTTGTCTATGGCTGTAGACAAGCAAGGTAATTTGTGGCTTTGTACGGATGGTGCCGGGGTTTGTAAATTCAACGGTTCAACGTATACTTATTACAACGAACAGAACGGATTGATCAATGATTATGTACGTTCTGCCTGTTTGGATAAGAATGGAAATATCTGGTTCGGTACGCGCGGCGGAATCTGTTTTTATGATGGAAAAGAATTTAAAACAATTGATCCTGTAATTGAACAGCCACATAATGTTTCACAGATCATAAATGATAAAGACGGAAATTTATGGTTTTGTACGTTTGGTGAAGGTGTTTTTAAATACGATCCTTCGTCACCGCTTAAAACAAGCTTTAAATCTTTTATTAATTATACAGAAGAAAAAGATGGATTGATCCTCGACTGGATCCGTTCGGCCACACAAGATAAAGCGGGAAATTTTTGGTTTGCTTCGAGGAATGGCGTAAGTAAATTCGATGGAAAAAGTTTTTTGAATTTTGATAAGAAGAACGGCCTTTTTTATCCGAACATCAATACGGTGATGCAGGATAATGAAGGTAAAGTCTGGTTCGGAACGGATGGAAAAGGTGTGTTGAAATTTACCGGTGAAACGTTTGTAACCTACACAACCCAGGATGGATTAAGCAGCGACATCATCATGTCGGTTACAGAAGACAATCAGAAAAATCTTTGGTTTTGTACGTATGGAAGTGGCGTGTGTAAACAGAATGCAACAAAAGATGGTTTTATAAATTACAGGGAAGCGCAGGGACTCAACAACAATATTGTCTGG
>JBKJMR010000354.1:0-2651 GCA_046596275.1 Bacteroidia bacterium
TTTGACTTCAGCACTTTGGATCGGGGGTCTTGATAATGGCGGTGGCTTACACCAGGCGGCGATGACCTACAGACAAACCGGCATGGATTTTTTCCCTGGTCCGCTCGATACAATAACAGGAACAACCGATTCAATAGTGGCTGCGCAATATGATCACATATGGGAAATCACAAAGTTAAACATACAGGAATTCCAATATTACTGGAACACGGGTGCAGTGCAAAATGGCACGTATACTCCTGATGAAAACATTCTTTCATGGCCTGCACACGGAACAGGAAATTACACACGTAACATGGCGCCGTATGTAGATGTTGATGCAAATGGAATTTATAATCCGCTTACAGGTGGTGATTATCCTAAGATCAAAGGGGACGAAATGTTGTATTGTATCTATAATGATAATCTCGCACCGCATACAGAAACAGGAGCTGCTCCTCTGAAAGTAGAAGTGCATGCTTCAGCGTATGCTTTCTTTTGTCCGTCAATTGCAGATTCTGAAAAAGTGGTCAACTATACCACATATTATAATTACGAGATCTACAATCGCAGCAGTATAAATTACAACAATACATACCTCGGTTTATTTCACGACGCAGATCTTGGTGCATACGATGACGATTATGTTGGTTGTGTTTCGCAGGAAAATTTTTCCTTCGTGTATAATGGGGATGCGAATGATGGATCAAGCCCGATTCCGTCAGCAGGAACGTATGGCGCGCGCCCTCCCATTTCAAGCGTCGCTGTGCTTAATGGTCCGGCTGCAGATCCTGGTGATGGAATTGATAATGATAATGACGGAATCATTGATGAAGGCGGAGAAAAAAACCTGATGACGGGCCATACCTTTTACTATAATGATTATTCCGTTATGGGAAATCCCCAACAGGGTGATGATTTTTACATGTATATGGAAGGGAAATGGAAAGACAGCACCGACATTACTTATGGTGGAAATGGTTATGGCGGAACAATTCCAACCAAATTTATGTTTGATGGTTTGCCTTATGATACTGCAGCGTGGACAGAAGTTTCAACAGGTAATACACCTCATGATCGCCGTTCAGTTACTTCTTCCGGACCATTTATATTGACTGCAGGTCAACATGTCAATTTGGATTACGCTATTATTTACAGTCGCGACACTACGTTGAATTATGGCGACACTGCTTATTTCGACATGGCAGTAAATGATGTCCGCCAAGTGCGCAGCTGGTTTAATTTAAATACAACTCCGTCCTGCATACAATGGAATGTCGGCATCAACGATCCTGGAATAATTCTACCGGGCATGTCACTATACCCGAATCCTGCTTCAACATTATTGACCATCGAATATAAATCCGAATCAAAAAATGCTCTTTACGAAGTTTTCGATCTTACCGGCCGCATCATCGAAAACGGAAGCTTAATGAACGGCGGGCAAACAACTATTTCAGTTGAAACGCTCCCTGCAGGAATTTACCTGGTAAGAGTTTGTGATAACGGTCAACTGACAGTGCGCAAATTTATTCGTCAATAAAAATAAATCATCAACGTGTTTAGCCATGCAGCCAGAGTTCGCCTTTGACTGCATGGTTTTTTATTTTGCCGGTAATTGTCATTCAACTGCTCTTCGTATTTTCACAGAAATTAATTCTCCGACAATGCAAGAAATTAAAATCCGCAAAGCAGCAAAATCCGATATGCAGGGCGCACTTGAGCTTATTAAAGAGCTTGCAGAATACGAACGTGAGCCGCAAGAAGTAGTTGTTACCGTTGCCGATCTTGAACGCGACGGTTTTGGTGCGCATCCACTGTTTCATTGTTTTATTGCGGAACGGGAAAATAAAATTCTTGGCATTGCATTATATTACATCAAGTATTCAACGTGGAAAGGAGCTTGTGTTTTCCTTGAAGATATTATCGTAACACAATCCGAACGCAGAAGCGGAATAGGTAAACTGCTTTTCGAAGAAGTAATAAAAGCAAGCAAAGAAAGAGGCGCACGCAGAATGGAATGGCAGGTGCTCGACTGGAATGAGCCGGCGAAGAAATTTTATGAAAAGTATCATCCTGCAATTTTAGCAGAATGGATGAATTACAGGTTGACGGAAGAGCAGCTGAAATGATTTTTAAACCAGCTCGTCCAGCAAGCGCAAAACATCTGCCGATACTTTATCCTTAAAATTCAAAGGCTTTAAAATATAACCCGTCACACCAAGGTCCTGCGTCGAAATAATATCATACTCCTCGGCAGAAGTGGTGATCACGTATATTTTTATTGAACGGAGCCGGGAATAATTTTTTTTGATCCTCAAAAATTCAATTCCGTTCATTTTCGGCATATTTATGTCGAGAAAAATCACGTCCGGAGTGATCGGGCTTGCACTTGCTGTCAGCATTTCAAGCGCATCAACACCATTATGAGCCACATGCAAAGTATATTGCGCGTTTATTTTTTTTAACGCGCGCTTCACACTTTCAACATCAAGATAATCGTCTTCTACAAGTAAAATTTCTGTATGCTTCATCGTCATCAAAATTATAACTTCGACCAGGTAAATACAAACTTACTTCCCTTTCCGATAGTTGATTCCACTTTAATTGCACCTTTGTGATCTTCCACAATTTTTTTCACAATCGCCAATCCCACACCATCGCTTTCAAAT
>JBKJMR010000430.1:0-3259 GCA_046596275.1 Bacteroidia bacterium
ATCGGGCTCTTCACCATCCTTCCTGCATATTGCAGCTGCTACAGCCTCTTTGCTGGAAAGCGGCGGCGGTGTAATTCCGGGTTTCACCACCGACTATGACAATGATGCACGTCCGGGTCCTGTAGGTTCTGTAAATGGCGGAGCAATTGCACCTGATATCGGGGCTGATGAATTTGACGGATTCCTTATTGGTTGTATCGGTGCAATCGGCGGAACAATTTCGCCTGCTACAGTTTCAATTTGTGCTAACGGTACAACAGTGCTCACTTCAGGCGCACCATCAACAGGTCCCGGCATTTCTTACCAGTGGAAAACTTCTGCAACAGCAGGCGGCCCGTATGCTAACGTGAGCGGTGGATCAGGAGCTACAACAGCTTCTTATACTACAGCGGCATTAACAGTCGGAACTTATTATTATATCCTCGAAGTGACTTGTTCTAACGGACCCGTCAGCGCACTTTCAAATGAGGTTACAGTTACAGTAAATCCAAACCCGGTAGTAAGTGTTACCCCAACTACAGGAACAATTTGTAGTCCTGGCGGATCACCGGTTATTTTGAATGCTTCCGGTGCTTCTACCTATACATGGTTACCTGTAACAGGATTAACACCAACTACAGGTGCGACAGTTTCTGCAAATCCATCTGCAACTACAACGTATACAGTTACGGGTACTGCTTCAGGATGTTCAGCAACAGCCACTGCAACAATTACGGTTACAGAAACTCCAAGCATCGTTTCAGTTACAGCATCACCGGCAAGTGTTTGTAATAACGGAAGCTCACAGCTGCTTGCAGTTGCTGCAACTACTACAGCATACACACAATCAGCAACAGCGTTTGTACCGATCAATTCGGGTACAGGAACAATAACATTGGCTAACGCAACAGTAGCAACAACTCCTCTTACCGTCGGTTCGCTTGATGATGGTTACTGGAACAATATTGCAATGCCGTTTGCTTTTAATTATTTCGGTACAACATACAATAGCATTAACGTTCAAACCAATTGTGTAATAAGCTTCTCACCGTTTACTACTACAACAGGTTATAATGCAACGTTGCCGAATACTCCCGCTCCGAATAATATCATCGCACCTTGTTATGGCGATATGGACTGGCGTTTTGGAGGGGTAATCTCCACCTACATAAGCGGAGTTGCTCCGAATCGTGTTTTTGTAATTAATTACAACGGAACAACCGGTGGCGGATTTTATACCGGTTCCGCTCCAACCGCACTTGTTATTACACAAGTGCAGCTATTCGAAACCAGCAATATCATCCAGGTTCACAGCACAAGCATTCCTGCAACAACAGTAAATCACGCACAGGGAATTGAAAATGCTGGTGGAACAGTTGGACTTGTAGTTGCAGGACGTAATAACGGCTTATGGACAGCTTCAAATGATGCAGTTCAATTTGTACCAAGCGCAGGAACATTCACATATGCATGGACACCCGGAACATTCCTTAACAGCACAACCATTGCAAATCCAATGGCAACCGGAGTTACTGCAACTACCACGTATACAGTTACTGCATCAGCTAACGGATGTTCTGCTGCAGGATCAGTTACATTAACTACCGGCGCGGTACTTTCAAGCTCAGCATCAGTAGCACCATCGGCATCAGTTTGCCAGGGTTCAACAGTTACGCTCAGCTCAACACCACTTGGTGGAGGAACACCATATGCTTACAGCTGGGCAGGCCCTAACAGTTACACATCAACCGATCAGAACCCGGTGCTTACAAACGTTACTCCTGCCAATTCAGGCGTATATACAGTAACAATCACGGATGCTTGTGCAGTAACTACAACCTCAACAGTTTCACTTACTGTTAATCCATTGCCTGTAATTGCAGTCACACCAACAACTGCGCTTTATTGCGTCGGCGGACCAGTTGTTTCATTGACAGCAACAGGAGGATCAACTTATACTTGGCTTCCTGCTTTTGGTCTTTCTGCTGTTACAGGTGCAAACGTTGATGCCTCACCTGGCAATACAATCACCTACACTGTAACCGGAACAAGCGTGAATGGATGTGTAGCTACTGCTACCACAACAATTACATCTGCTCCTTCAGTTACAGGACTCACAGCAACAGCAACACCAACTGTTATTTGTGTTGGCAATACAACAGATTTGGCTTCAGCAGCCGATACAATGGTTACTGTATTGTCCTCAAATTTCAATACCGGAACACAGGGCTGGACAACAATCAACAACTCAACAGGCGGTTCGAATGCAGCTGCAACAGCATGGACAATTCAAAACAGTCCATATGCATACTCGACTTATCCTGTGTTCAACAGTAATGATGCTTCTGCATTCTTCCAGTCAAACAGCGATCAGGGTGGAATAGGTAACAATACAAACACATTGCTTCAGTCACCTGTTTTCAGCACAATGGGATTGACATCTGCAAGCCTGAAGTTTTATCATCATTACAGGTATAATTCTACAAGCGATACAGTTCGTGTACAGGTTTCTACCAACAACACAACCTGGACCACAGTAAAAACATATCCGCAAGCCAACCAGGGCAATCCATCTGCTTTCGTTATGGATAGCATCAGCCTGAACGCTTATGTTGGTCAGCCTACGGTGTATGTTCGTTACTGGTACAAATCAGTATGGGGTTATTTCTGGTCGATTGATAACGTAACCGTTTCGGGAACAGCAACACCATATACATACGCATGGTCTTCAACTCCTGCCGGATTTATTTCATCAGCACAAAATCCAACGGGCATTACACCTCTAACATCTACAACATACACCGTCCAGGTTACAAATTCATACGGATGTGCTGCATCAGCAAATACAAGCGTTACTGTCAATCCGCTTCCTACAGTTATTGCAAATACATCTTTAGGTGCAGTTTGTGCAGGTGACCAGGTTACGCTAACTGGTAGTGGTGCAACATCGTACACGTGGTCGGGAAGTGTAACGGATAACGTTCCATTCACCCCAACAGCAACCGATACCTACACCGTAACAGGTACCGACGCAAACGGTTGTATCGATACAGACAATATAACCGTAACAGTCAACCCGCTTCCAACGGTTGCTTTATCAGGAGCAAATAACTTCTGCGCAGGCGGAAGCACAGTGCTTACCGGAACAGGTGGCGGAACAAGTCAGTGGTACATGAATGGTGCACCTATCGTAGGAGCTACTTCATCTACATACACTGCAACTGCAGCCGGCGTTTACAACATGACAAAAACAAATGCAAACGGTTGTTCCGATTCAGCT
>JBKJMR010000640.1:0-7403 GCA_046596275.1 Bacteroidia bacterium
CGCACTGCTTCACCCGGATTTTTTTTAGGCAAGAAGGTCAATAGCTGAAGGGTAAGCATTTCGGGAAAAACAACAAAATCACTTCGGTAATCGGAAGCTGTGTCTACAAAATACTCGCAATGCTTTTCGAATTCTTCAAAATTTGCAATTGCCCTCATCTGGTATTGAACAGCGCTGACTCTTACATAAGGTGATGTTACTTTTCCATCCTTCCGTTTAACTTCATAATTGTAATTGGTCCATTCCAATAAAGTTGCATATCCTTTTGATTCTACATCTTTGGGCAAATAATCTGGTAAAATTCTTCTGAGCGAAAATCCATTAGATAATTGCGCTGTTAAAACCGGGTCATAAACGCTTCTGTGAATTACTTTTTCAACATATTCTTCTATCGTTAATGTTTCGGCGTGCTTATGAAAGTTTGGTAATCTGCCGCCGATAATAATTCTTTTTAAGTTCAGCTTTTTTGCAAGCTCTTTTCTCGCATCATAAAGTCTTCTTGACAATTTCATTCCCTGGAATTCGGGTGATACCATGATCTCCATGCCATACAAGCTATCACCATACATATCATGATTAGTGATATTGCCGTTGTCGGTTAATTCATTCCACGAGGAAGTTTCCGTATAATTTTCAAAGTTTATTACAAGACTAGAAGAGGATGCTATTATTTTTTTTCCGTACTGAATGCAGATTTGTCCTTCAGGAAAAATGGTGAGCAAGTTATTGAACTGCGATTCAGACCATGGTTTCATTCCCGGGAAACAGTTTAGCTGCAATGCTGTTATTTGTGAATAATCTGCCTGTTCAATTGTACGCAGCTTTATTTTTTTTATAATATTTAATTTATTCTTGGCTTCCATAAAAGTTTATTTAGAAAGTAATTTCTTAAAGATGCAAATTCCTATTGTATGTTCATTTGATTTTCTGTAAACGCCGCACAAGATTTTCCATTGTCATTCCCTGCACAAGGATGGAGAACAATACAACTGTGTAGGTGACCAGGACCAGTGCATCTTTAATAACGCCTGCGGGCATTGATAAAGCAAGCGCTATTGAAATTCCACCGCGCAATCCGCCCCACGCCATAATTTCAAGCGTTTTATTTTCCAATGAATTTTTAAAGCGGAATAATTTTGCAGGGATCCATAAAGACAGGTAACGAAAGAAAATCAGGCTGATCGCAATGATTAAGCCAATGAGAATGTAAGAAAAGTGAAGTGTGATGGTCAGGAGCTCAAATCCGATCAGCATGAATAGAATGGAGTTCAGAATGTCATCTGTTACCTGCCAGAATTTTTCAAGATAATCGCGTGTGGTATCAGACATTGCTTCCGGCAAACCTTTATAACCTGTAAAGATTCCGGCAACTACCATTGCTAACGGACCTGATACATGAAAATAATGACAAAGACTATAACCACCCATTACCATTGCAAGTGAGATCAATATTTCCGTTTGAAAATGATCAATTGATTTCATCACCTTGTAACCGATGTAACCTATAATTAATCCTGCAATAAATCCTCCGACTGCTTCACGTGCAAATAACGTTAGTACAGATCCAACCGACGCATTTTCGCTTCCCTTTAAAATGATCTGCATAATAGTTGCAAATACAACCACACCGACGCCATCATTAAAAAGTGATTCACCTGTAATTTTAATCTCGATTGATTTTGATATTCCTGCTTTTTTCAGAATACCAAGAACAGCAATCGGGTCAGTGGGTGAAATTAGCGCACCGAAGAGAAGGCAATAAATGAATGGAATTTCTATTCCGAAAAGCTTAAATAGAAAATAGCTTCCGGCTCCTACAAGAAAAGTAGAAATCATGACGCCTACGGTCGAGAAGGTAATAATGCTTAATGCAGAATCCTTTAACCGGCTATAGCTTACGTGTAATGATCCGGCGAATAAAAGGAAGCTTAATAGTATTCCAAGAATAAATTCGGAAAAATCTATTGCCGCCAGTTTTTCCCTGACATATAGCGTAAAATTTTGCGAAGCCCCACCGATCAAAATCAATCCGACAGAAAGAATAGCGCTCATCATCATCAGTGCAATTCCCGAAGGAAAGCGAAGCCATCTTACGTTGATGTATGAAAAAATGGCTGCGAGTGAAATAAGAGCGGAGAAGAAAATGAAGATGCTCATTAGTCGGTATTAGATTAGAAAAAGCTGACGCAAAGTTACATTTTACAATGTAATGCCTGCTTTGCCGTATCATCTAATAAGCAAATACACTCCCGCTCCTGCAAAATATCCCAGCAATGCAAGCCAGCTTATATTACGCAGGTACCAGAAAAATCCGATCTTTTCCATTCCCATTGCAGCAACACCTGCAGCAGAGCCGATGATAAGTGCGCTTCCACCTGTTCCCGCACAATAAGCCAGGAAGACCCATAAAAAATCGTCCGTAGGAAATTGTTGCATGGTGTACATTCCCATTGCTGCGGCTACCAATGGAACATTATCTACAATTGCCGATAATAATCCGATAATTAAAACGATCACCGCAATATTTCCTACTTTATCCGTCAGCCAGTGTGCCATTCCTGTAAGCATCCCTGCGGACTGAAGCGCGCCCACTGCAAGTAAAATTCCGAGGAAAAAAAGTATGCTTGGTGTATCAACTTTTTTTAAGGCGTAGGAAACGGACAATGTGCTTTTGTCGGCCTCATCTTTGTCTTTATGGACAACCTCCGATATTACCCATAAAATGCCAAGGCCAATAAGCATTCCTACGTACGGAGGCAAATGAGTAAGCGATTTAAAAACCGGTACGAGAATAAGAATTCCCACACCTGAAAAGAAAATAATATTCCTTTCTGAATGGACGGAATTGCTGTTGTTTGAATTAGGGATTGGTTGTAAACGCTGACCTCTTGATAGAATCATAAGTATTATAAGTGGAACAGCTAAACAAACCAGGCTGGGTATAATCAATTCAGTAACAACTGCACTCGTTGTCACCTGGCCACCGATCCATAGCATGGTGGTAGTCACATCGCCTATCGGGGACCATGCGCCACCGGCATTTGCAGCAATAATTACAAGGCCGATAAATTTTAGTCGCATCTCTTTATTTTCCACTAGTTTTCTGAGAAGCGAAACCATCACAATCGTAGTTGCGAGGTTATCTAAAATGGCTGACAAAACAAAAGCCAACAAACCAACGATCAGTAATAGCAATGTTGCGTTACGGGTTTTTAACCGGTCTGTAATAATTTGAAATCCATCGTGCGCATCGATCAGCTCAACAATTGTCATTGCACCCAAAAGGAAAAAGAGAATGCTCGCGATTTCACCCAGCTGGCCTTCCAGCTGATGCAGCACCGTCGTTGAGTCGGGCGAACCGATCATGAATATTGTCCAGCAAAGTCCGCCAAGTATCAATGCTGATGCAGCTTTATTAAGCTTTATGGCATGCTCCATTGTAATGAGCACGTAACCTATGATAAAAACGATAATTAGTAGTGTTGTCATCAGGTAAAAATGAATTTGATTAAAAAAAATGCATTGCCTTTGAAGAACTGTTTAAACTAAATTACAGAATTATTAATCTATTTTGTCTGCAACAATTTTATAAGTTGGATCTTCCATTATATTAACGTCAATTAATTTATCAGCATTGCTTAACAGCATTCTGCAGTCTGCGCTTAAATGTTTTAAGTGGAGTTTTTTACCCACTTTCAGGTAGCGCTCCGTCAGTTTATTTAATGCATCAATTCCTGACATATCTACAACCCGGCTTTCTGCAAAATCAATTATTACTTCTTCCGGATCATTTACAGTATCAAACTTTTCATTAAATGCAGAAACTGAACCAAAAAAAAGCGGCCCGGATATTTCGTAATGTTTAATTCCATTTTCATCCAAAAATTTTCTTGCACGGATGCGTTTGGCATTTTCCCATGCAAACATCAGGGCTGAAATAATTACGCCGATGAGAACTGCCAGGGCGAGGTTGTGGAGTAAAACAGTTATTAAAGTAACAACAACCATTACCAATACATCCGACTTTGGCATCCTGTTAAATGTTTTTAAGCTTGCCCATTCAAAAGTTCCGATAGCCACCATGATCATTACACCTGTTAAAGCCGCCATAGGCAAGCGCTCAATAAGATCCGCGCCAAACATTATAAATACGAGGAGCATCACAGCTGCAACAATACCCGAAAGACGCGCTCTTGCAGCGGATGAAATATTGATCAGGCTCTGCCCGATCATTGCACATCCGCCCATCCCGGAAAAAAAACCTGTAACAATATTTGCCGCACCCTGCGCAACGGCTTCCTTATTTCCTCTTCCGCGTGTTCCGGTGATCTCATCCACTAAATTTAAGGTTAACAAACTTTCAATCAATCCAACACCCGCAACGACTAAAGCATAAGGGAAAATAATTTTTAATGTTTCAAAACTGAAAGGCAAATCAGGAATGTGAAAAGGAGGGAAGCCACCGTTAATAGATGCAATGTCGCCAACAGTTTTTGTATTTATACTAAACCCGATTGCAATTGTAGATACAACGATGATCGCAGTTAAGGAAGCCGGAATTGATTTCGTGATTTTCGGAAGTCCCCAAATAATGAACATGGTAAGAAAAACGAGACCAAGCATCATAAATAAAGTGGTGCCACTCATCCAATGCATAATACCGGAAGCATCTGCCATTTTAAATTGATCCAGCTGCGACATGAAAATCACTATCGCTAATCCATTCACAAAACCGAACATCACAGGATGAGGAACAAGACGAATAAATTTCCCTAATCGCAGAAGCCCTGCAAGCATTTGAATACCGCCTGCTAAAATCACAGTTGCAAAAATATATTCAACCCCATGATCTTTAGCGAGCGTTACAATTACAACTGCTATGGCACCTGTTGCGCCTGAAATCATTCCCGGCCGGCCACCGAAAACAGAAGTGACGAGTCCCATTGTAAAAGCCGCGTATAAACCAGTGAGCGGCGATAGCCCTGCAATTAATGCAAAGGCAATAGCTTCGGGCACTAAAGCGAGTGCGACAGTTAACCCGGATAATATTTCTGTTTTGTAATTAACCTTTTGTTTTATGTCAAATAGGTTCAAATACTTTTGCATGAGCGTGAGCTAATAATAGTTCGTACGAAAGAATTCCGTAAGAATGATGAGTGAATAAGATTAAGGGAAGAGATTAAGAGAAAAATTCACCCGGAATTTCAGGGTGGAGTAATTGCTGAAGAGTATTTTGTAAGCACCAGCTGTTTCATGGGGTTCAAATTTATAAATTCTAAAGATTAAACGGTTAAAAAAGGAGATCTTTAATCGTTCCCTTAGATATTTTTTTTAACGAAGTGTACAGGTAAAATAATGGATTTGAATTATAAAAAGGGCGTGCCCCCTAGCAAACACGCCCCGAACAGGGAAAAGCAATAAACATTGCCATACGATAAAAATCCCCTGAACCTTTTTAATTCATTCTTACTTGTGAAGCTCCGATCATACCATCTTCTGAATAAATCTGAATTTTGTAAATTCCTTTTTGCCGCAACTTGCCATCCAATTTGATATTGGAATTAATTGTTTGTGGATTTCTGGACAAATCAATGCTTAGTGTTTTAGCAGGAGTAATGGTACGACTATCACCAAGCTGAACCGTTTTGTTTGTTTTATTACCAATCGGTTTTCCCTTTGGGTCAAGAATGACAATATAAATGTCTTTATTCCCCGAAGTTTCAGACGAAAGATTAGCAGGTAAGTCAAAACTGATTCCTATTTCGTTTGTCCGTTTTGATTTCGCTGTTACTTTGCTGCTAGTGCGCAGCATATCAACACGGAAATTTCCTGCTTTAGCATTGGCAAGATCCGCTGCATTCAATTTATCCTGCAAAGCCAGTTTATCATTTTCCAACTGAGAAATATTCTTTATCAGTATGCCGTTTTGCAACTGTAACTGCTGGTTATCTGCTAGCAAAACCTGGATCTGCTTATCCATTGTTACCCGCTCGGCCTTAATATCCTTCAATTGTTTGCGAAGGGAAGAAACAGTTCCATTCTCTGCAAATAACTTATCGATTTGTGCTTGTCTGTCACGTAATGTCAGTTCTGATTCTGCAATTTTTTTATCAAGTTCTGCATTACGACCTTTTGCATTTTCAAGCGCAGCATTCATATCCTGCATTTCCTTATCGAGCAATTGTTTTACTGCAAGAATGGAATCCTGTGCAAGCCGGGCTTTGTCAGCTTCTCCCTTATAATTCTGCCCCGTGTTATAGTAATAAGCAGTTGATATAACTGCAAGTAAAAGTAAACCGGTAAGCGTTCCGGCAATCCAACGGGCTTTTTTCTCGATAGTCATGGTTATATTTATTTTGATTTGTGTGGCTGCATAAAATTGAAAAGCAGGTCAAGCTGCGGCACAAGAATTATTTCTGTTCTCCTGTTCTGTGCCCGACCTTCGGCAGTTGCATTCGATGCTTTGGGTTGAAATTCTGCTCGTCCTGATGAGGTTAGTGATTTTGGACTTACATGATATTCGTTGGTAAGTATTCGTGTAATGTTCACCGCCCGATCTACACTTAAATCCCAATTGTCCTTATAGCGGGATGTGCTTATCGGAAGGCTATCGGTATGACCTTCGATTTGTATTCCGATTTCAGGATTCTTATTCATCACATCGGAAAGTTTTTTCAATGCTTGTTTTCCTTTATCCTCAACGACGGCACTTCCTGATTTAAACAACAGTTTATCGGACATTGAAATATAAATCTTACCGTTCCTTTGTTCAACTGTAAGTTCATCAGACTTAAATCCGATAAGTGCATTTTTGACCACATTATTCAATGCGTTCATAGTAGAATCCTGTCGTCTGACAAATGCTTCTAATTCATTCAAACGGATTTCGCGATCACGAAGCTCTTCACTTTTCAATCGAAGAGCAGTACTTAGTTGCCCTGTTTGTGACAAACTCGAATTCATAAGAGAATCATATCTCCCGCGTAGATTCATAAAGCCGGAGTTTAAACGAAGATTCTCATCGGAGCAAGCAGAACTGTCATTTCGTAAACGTATGTTTTGCTCCAGTAAGGTTGCGTACCGCTGCTCACAGTCGAACGCTTTTTTACGTGACCTCATGTCATCTTCCACTATCGAATTATAGCGTTTTGGGGAAACACAGGTACATAGCAATAGCGGTATTACCAGTATGAGAGGAAATGCAGTTCTGCGATTGAAAAAGATCATAACGGTTTGGGATTCTTTAGGACGTTACACTAATAACGAACCAAAGCTACCCTGCCCATATTAGAAGATGCTTAAAAGCGAATTATAATCTGCTTAGATTACAGAGGCAGATGGAATAATTATAGTGAGAACAGTTCCTTTATTAACCTGGCTTGCAAATCAGTATTGCAAGCCAG
>JBKJMR010000016.1:0-4967 GCA_046596275.1 Bacteroidia bacterium
TTACCAGATTACCAGATTACCAAATCCCTTATTAATTAATCTCTCTTTATTTATGAAAATGCAAAACAACAGTAACAACAGCGTGAAAATGGTCGTTAACCTCGGCACGAAACCAACGATCAAAACCGTTTCCGGCGGACGTAAAATGGCTCGTTTCTCGGTAGCCGCACTCGAAACAGAAAGTGAATCGGGCAAGAAAAAAGTAAAATGGTACAACGTCATCTCCTGGGGTAGCGTGGCTGATATGGCAGAGCGTTGTCTTGAAAAAGGAAAACGTGTCATCGTTTGCGGTCACCTCGTAGAAAAGAAATGGCTCGACAAAAAAGGAGTCGAACGAACCCGCAAAGAAATCCTCGCCACAAACGTAGTGCTGCTTCACTCGGGAAATAAAGATGTTCAAACTTCACTCCCATTAGCCCATGCAGCATAAAAAGAAAGACAAACCGGGGGTGTCCCTTGTTTACACGGTGTTGTGGTTTCTTATTATCCTGATCATCTCGATGACCGTTTCAAGGTAGCGGGAAAAGTTGGTGGTTGGTGGTGTAAAAAGTTGGTGGTTGGTTGTAAAAGAAGGTTGGTAGTATATCAATGTTACAATCCTTTAATAATTCACTCCCCTCCTCCAAATCACAAATCACAAATCACTTTTTTTCAATTACCAATTTACCAGATTACCAGATTACCAAATCCTTTTTTCAATCACCAAATCACCCTCCGCCGCGGCGGACACTAAATTCTTTTAACTACAATTTCTAATCTTTAATTATATGAACATGATTCGCAACAACGTACAACTTGTCGGAAACCTCGGACAAAACCCTGAAGTAAAAACATTGCCGGGCGGAAAAAAAGTCGCCAACTTTTCCATTGCCTGCACCGATTCTCACACAGACAAAGAAGGTCGCAAAATTGACACCACACAATGGTTTAATATCATTGCCTGGGAAGGACTCGCAACGGTAGCTGAAAAATATATGGTAAAAGGAAAACAAGTTGCGGTCTCCGGCCGGCTTGTTAACCGAAACTGGACAGACAAAGAAGGTGTAACGCGCTATGCCACAGAAATTGTTTGTTCAGACATTCTCCTGCTCGGGGGAAAAGACAAGTCGTAAAAAGCTTGTTTCAAACAAAGACACAGATCACGCCATGGTTTTGTCTTGTTTTTGGTAAGAAGGCTTTCCGTAACTGGGAGGCCTTTTACTTTTTTAGGGAGAGGTGACAAGTGAGAAGTGGCAGGTGACGGGTGACAGGTGACGGGGTGACAGGTGACGGGTGAAGGGTGAAAGGTGAAAGGTGACAGGTTTCAGGTGATAAGTGACGGTTGACAGGCGACAAGAAAAAGGTCAACAAAAAAAATGATTTCTAATATTTAAAAAACAAAACATGATCGAAAATTTGAGATTTTATTTAAAAGCAATGGAATTATATGACTTGTGTTGGAACGATTGTTCAACTTTAATGAAAGACCACCGTGGAAAAGCAATTGCATCCCAGTTAATCAGATCCATCGGTTCGGTATCAGCAAATATTGAAGAAGGTGCAGGAAGAGGTTATGGAAAAGAATACCCCCAATTTTTAAGAATCTCCCGCGGTTCAGCACTGGAATCTAAAGGATGGTATTTACGTTCAAAATTTTTATTGCCCCCGGAAATTATTTCTCAAAGAGTTCAAATCCTAAATGAAATCACCGGTGCTATTTCTAAAACAATAATTACATTGGAAAACAAAAAGAAAAAATAAATAACCTTCTGCTTTCACTTTTCCATCCCCTTCACCTGTCACCTGTCACCCGTCACACGTCACATGCCACTACTCTCGCAAAGTTATTTCACCTGCAAATAAAAAGCCGCTAAACTCAGAAGGACCCGGAGGTTTACCTTCATCGCAGCTTAGCGGCTGATCAACGAATTGATCACAACAAATATACAACATCAGGAACTTTAATACAACTACCAGGCGAAATATCGCCAATTCCCGGCACTAGATCGAATAGTACACAATATTAAATAACAATCCCGATCTTGTCGTGACAAAACATGATCACAATTATTTTCAATGTGCCAGTATTGTGCGCTCAATTACCCCTGTTATCATTTACTCCTTATCAATTACCCAGTTATTAAATTACCAAATTATTAGATTCTTCCATGCACATAAAATTCATGGGCGCTGCCCGCAACGTTACAGGTTCAAGACATCTTATTCATTGTAACGGAAAAAACATTTTGCTCGACTGCGGAATGTTCCAGGATAAAGTTTCAAAGAAAGAAGGACTGAACGAAGATTTTCAATTCGATGCGAAAATTGTTGACTATGTAATTCTTTCGCACGCACATATTGATCACAGCGGCTGTCTTCCGCGTTTGGTAAAGATGGGATTTCACGGACCAATCTTCGCCACGCCTGCCACGGTTGACCTGTGCGCAGTGATGCTTGCCGACAGCGCACGCATACAGGAAAGTGATGTGAAATATAAAAACAAACGCCTGCAGAAAGAAGGTAAACCTCAGCTCAAACCCATTTACACCGAAGCAGACGTTGAACGGACGATGAAACTATTTGTGCCTGTGGTCTACAATAAAATTCATGAGATCGGCGAAGGTATTCGCTTTCAATTTTCGGACGCGGGGCATATCATTGGCAGTGCGGCTGTGCATTTGGAATTATCGGAAGACAAAAGCAACACGACCAAATACATTTCCTTCACCGGCGACATCGGGCGTTACCACGATTTGCTTTTGAAAGAGCCGCAAACATTTCCTCAAGCCGATTATATTTTATGCGAATCAACTTACGGCGATCGTTTGCATGAAGAATCAGGCGATGCGGCGAAAACTTTATTGCAGATTGTAAAGCACACTTGCCTGGAGAAAAAAGGAAAGCTTCTTATTCCCGCTTTCAGTCTGGGCCGCACACAGGAAATTGTTTACACGCTCGATCGCATGCGCACGAACGGACTGCTACCGAAAATTCCGGTGTACGTCGACAGCCCGCTTTCGGTTAGCGCCACGGATATTATGCGCAGGTATGCAGGCGCGTTCAACGATGACATACAGGATTACATGAAAAAAGATCCTGATCCGTTTGCTTTCAGGGAATTGAAATACATACAAGACGTGGAAGAATCAAAAGCGCTGACACGTTCCAATGAGCCATGCATTATTATCTCTGCCTCAGGAATGGCTGATGCGGGCAGGATAAAACATCATTTAAGAAGCAACATTGGCAACAAACAAAATACTGTGCTGATGGTAGGCTATTGTTCGCCTAATTCGCTCGGACGTCAGCTTATGGATGGCGCCAAAGAAGTAAAAATTCACGGCGACATTCTTCCCGTTATCGCTGAAGTGGTTTCCCTCCAAGCCTACAGCGCGCATGCCGATTACAAAGAAATGCTCCGTTATTTAGATTGCCAGGACAGGAAAAAAGTAAAATCCATTTTCCTCGTTCATGGTGAAATAGAAATACAAGAGAACTGGAAAAAGAAATTGCTCGAAGCCAGTTTTAAAGATGTAGTTATTCCTGAGTTTAAGCAGATTGTTGAATTGTAATCTACGCGACACGTGTGATTTTAAATAAAACCTGTTTGTTCGGGCGAAGTCGGGAATCAAATGCGCCTGACATTTCTCATCAAAGAGGGAATTCAACTTCTCTTGTCTTGCATGAGCATTTTATAATAATGAGGGTTTATCATGCAAGATGTTCTTCCCGATACAATCGGGACTCGAAAAAACTTTTTTTTGCGTGAAGGATAGCAGTGAAAAGCACGCACCGTGAAGTGAGCTTTCCTCTACTTCACGGGAGGACTTGCAACGGATAGCCTGACCTCGTCAATAGGTAAACCTGATTTTCCTGGAATTCTCCGTTTGACGAGGGCACGCCCAACTAAATTTGCACGCAGATTCAAATGATTCCGCAGATTGATTCACCTGATTTTTCCGTCTCACGTCCCCTTTTTTTTTCCGTCCCCTTTTCGTCCCTTTTTTTCTTAATTTTGCAGCCACACCCGAACTAAAACTACTTATGAAAGACTTATTCGATAAAATCCGCGATAACCGTGGCCCGTTGGGAATGCATGCGAAAGAATCTCATGGTTACTTCACTTTTCCGAAGCTTGAAGGAGATATCAGCAATAAAATGGTGTTCCGAGGCAAAGAGCGTTTGGTGTGGAGCCTTAATAATTACCTCGGTCTTGCGAACCATCCTGAAGTGCGCCAGGCGGATACGGAAGCTGCTGCTAAATTCGGTTTTGCTGCTCCGATGGGCGCGCGTATGATGTCGGGCAACTCGAACTACCACGAACAATTGGAAGCCGGACTTTCTGAGCTGGTGAAAAAAGAAGATACGATCCTTTGCAATTTCGGATACCAGGCAATGGTTTCTGCGATTGATTGCCTTGTTGACCGTCACGATGTGATTGTGTACGATGCAGAATCTCACGCTTGTATTTTGGACGGCGTTCGTTTGCACATGGGAAAACGTTTTGTTTACCCGCACAACGATATGGCGAGTCTTGAAAAACAATTGGAACGCGCAACAAAAATGACAAGTGAAACCGGCGGAGCAATCCTCGTGATCACGGAAGGTGTTTTTGGAATGAGCGGTAACCAGGGTAAATTAAAAGAGATCATTGAGCTCAAGAAAAAATTCACGTTCCGTTTGTTCGTTGATGATGCACACGGATGCGGCACGATGGGACCAACAGGTGGCGGAACCGGCGAAGAGCAAGGTTGCCAGGACGGAATTGATCTTTACTTCGGAACATTCGCAAAATCGTTCGCGCTGATCGGTGGATTTATTTCTTCGACAGAAAATATTGTGGAGTATCTGCGTTACAATATGCGCTCACAGATCTTCGCGAAATCATTGCCGCTTCCATTGGTGGTTGGCGCGTTGAAACGTTTGGAGCTGATGAACAAACATCCTGAATACCGTGCAAGTCTCTGGAAGATCACACACGCGTTGCA
>JBKJMR010000153.1:0-4469 GCA_046596275.1 Bacteroidia bacterium
ATTTTGTCTTTTGTTTCCTTCCTTTCCCTTTTCCCAATCACTAATCACCAATCACCTTTTTTTATTGATCTGAGAGTAAAACCTTCCAGGCCTCCTCCACTTTCCCTAAGTCGAGCAAACTCGCTGCGATGTGATGCAAATGATTGTCGAGCTTTTCGTGATTGTTGCCGTAATCTTCGAAGACTTCTAAAATTGCGCCGGATGTTTTGTACTTCTGAACATCTTCATCTGTTGGCATTGCAGCAACATTTCCTAACTGGCCAAGGTGATTTCCGGTGAGCACTTTGCTGTTGCGGATATGTGCAGGAATTCCATCGACGCCAATGCCGATCACTGTTAATGGTTTTGCAATTTTAAAAAGCGCATCGCCCGAAGCACGGTTGTACCAATCGCCACCCATACGGGAAACGAGATCAATTTTTTGCTGATCAATCATTTTAGTTTCAGGATTAAGAATTTCTTCCTGAATATGAATCATGATGATTTCGCAAATGACAAGATTTCCTGCACCTCCGTTTTGTCCGAGCTCAATAATATTTATCACTTTACATTCGAGCTGCACCGGCGATTCCATCACACGTGGCGGCTTCACTTTTACAGAAGCGATTTCGGTTAGTCCGGCTTTAATAAATTCATTTGTTCCTTTCGGATATTCGGCACTCGTTAAAGAAGCCTGGTGAACTAACTTGTAATTGACAATATTGATCACCACTTCGGGAACTTCTTTTACGTTGTCGAACGTATTTTTTGTTTGTCCCGTGCGACCGCTGCGTGCAGGAGAAAAAATAAGCACCGGCGGAGCAGCAGAAAAAATATTGAAGAAGCTGAACGGACTAAGATTAACATTTCCGTTTGCATCGATTGTGCTTGCAAATGCAATTGGTCGTGGTGCCACAGCGTGCAAAAGATAACTGTGCAGCAATGGAATTTTAAGGTCTTTAGGATCGAGTGATAGCATGATGTAAAAGTAGTTAGGAGTTCGGAGTTATTAGTTCGGAGAGGGAAATAAAGTTTCGGGTTAAAAAAAGTTTCGGGTTCGGAGTTTTGGGTTAAAAAAGTTTCGGGTTCGGAGTTCCGGGTTAAAAATATACCTGAGAAATTATCGGTTCTGGCGGAATGTACAATGTCAAACAAATCCGCCGCGGCGGATTCAATGAACAAGTAAAAGAAAATACACAGAACTCGAAACTCAGAACCCGGAACTAAACCTCCGAACTAAAAACTACGAACTAACCACTCTTCGAACTAACCACTCCGAACTAACCACTAACTTAGCGGTATGAAAAAAGTTGCATTAATTACCGGCTCCACCAGCGGGATTGGTTTAGCGATTGCTAAAGAATTTGCGAAAGCAGGCTATCATATTTCATTTAACGGACTTGAAATAAACGGTGCTGAAATTGCGGCTTCAGTTGGGAAAGAATTTAAAGTGAAAACTTTTTTCTCGAATGCAAATTTGCTTGAGGCTGCAGCGATTGAAAACTTTATCAGCGAAACAGAAAAAAATCTTGGTGCGATAGATGTGCTGGTGAATAACGCGGGCATTCAACATGTGAGCGCGATTGAAAATTTCCCTGTTGAAAAATGGAATGCGATTCTTGCGCTGAATCTCACAGCTGCTTTTCATACTACAAAACAGGTGCTGGAAGGAATGAAAAAACGAAATTGGGGACGCGTGATCAATATTGCTTCGGCGCATGGATTGGTGGCGTCGGAATTTAAATCGGCTTACGTGGCGGCGAAGCATGGATTGGTTGGCTTTACAAAAGTCACTGCGCTGGAAGGTGCGCCATTCGGAATTACAGCGAATGCAGTTTGTCCGGGTTATGTGGATACGCCATTGGTAAGAAACCAGATTGCAGACCAGGCAAAAACGCATAATATGAGTGAGGAAGATGTGATTTCAAAGATCATGTTGCAGAAACATGCGGTGAAAAAATTCGTGAAGCCTGAATCACTTGGAGCGCTTTGTGTTTTTCTTGCTTCGGAACATGGGGAATTGATTACGGGAACGAGTATTCCTGTTGATGGGGGTTGGACGGCGCAGTAGAATTTGAAGATTCGAGATTCGAAAATTCAAGATTCAAAATTCAAAATTCAAAATTTTAGTAAAATACTTAACCATGAAAAAGTTCCTGTTAAAGGAAGGATGGAAAGAGATAATGAAGCGATTAAAATGATTCAATAATTCGGGATTCGATAATTAGAAATTCATGTCAGGTAAACGCAAGGGGTTAAATCAACTTTCCACTGTTGCCTTTTGGGTGCTTGTGCTAATTGTATTTGCCGGGACTGTTGCCCTCGGTATTTACGAAATGAAGTACAGCGAAAAAAGATATTATGAACATCTGACTAAATATGATTCTATCGCTTTGTCAGTGAATCAACAAATAGCTGCCTTAACGGGCTCGCAAGATTCAGTTATTGAAAAAAATAAATATCCGTTTATAACAGGCGACGAGAATCACCCAACTGAAATTCACGATTCGATATTCTCTTTTGAAATTGCTTATGATTCGACTAAGAGCCACATTGGCAAATGGGCAATTTTCATAAAGTCGGTAAGCATTTTTTATGTAACCGGTCACAAAAAAATTCAGACTGTTTTTCCACCGGAAAAATATCAATTTGAATCTTACCATATTCCTCTTGTTGTAGAAGACATGAATTTTGATGGCTATAATGATCTGCGGGTGTTGAATTTTGTACCGATGTATCAATGCGAAACGTATGATTATTGGCTTTATGTTCCATCGAAAAAACGTTTTGAAAAGAATAAAGCGCTGGAAGTTACATCGAATGTAAAGTTTGATGCGGTATCAAAAACAATCACATCACACTATCGCGGTGGCGGACCCTTTGATGAGCTAAATGAAATTTTTACGTGGGATAAAAACAAGCTGACCTTACAATACAGTGAAGAAGTGTTTATGGGGATAAAAGATATGGAAGGGTTTTATACGATGAAAAAACGTATTGACGGCAAGCTGCTGGAACGATCGCGCAAATACGATACCATTCCACTTACAGACGAGGGCGAACTGGATTTCAGATGGGATTCCTTGAAGTAATCTGGAAGCATATCTATAAATAATAATTAAAAATCGATAAACAATCCGGAACCCCGAACCCGAAACTCAAACTAAAATCTCACGACCCACTCGATTAAACAATGAAAAAGAATTATTTGATTCCGGTACTTTTCGTTGCGACAATTAGTTTCGGATATTACTATGCCCTGTCAACTAATTTTGGTGATAGCGCTCTTTCGGGAATTAAGAATATTACACTGGTTCTAGAACTTACAGCAATCTTCTTTTTCCTTTTTATAAGTAGCATAATTTCGGCTGCTAATATTCGTTCAAATTCGTTTTCTTTTAAAGCTTTGATCTGGCCGTTTATCGCTCTTATTCTTGCCATTTATTTCTGGATAGATAACGGTCATGTTTCTACTTTTAGCACTAATCCCGGTAATTATTCAGAATTTACATTGGTATTTTTGCCGTCTATACTTTTTGTAATTATTTCATTGCTGCTTTCTTACAGCAATTTTCAAAAACACAAAGAAACCCGGAACCCGAAACCTTTTTAAACCCGAAACTTTTTAAACTCGAAACCTTTTTAAACCCGAAACCTTTTTTTAACCCGAAACCAGAAACTAAAAACCCGAAACTCCGAACTAATACCCTTTAACCACCCTATTTCCAGTATACTGCATTAACTTTCTTTTTTTTACTTTTAATCCTTAATTAAAAGAAAGAGCTCCCCTATGGCAATTTTCTGGAAAGGTTCCGGCATTCTTCTGCTGGTTTATTTAGTGGCCTGTCACTGGACGGTCAGCTTTTGGTACGATCCCAACGCGCTGCATCATGATGAGCAAAACGGCTGGGGATTTTTCTACTGCGCCATTCTTGCGCTTATTCATGGCATCATCGTGCTTCCACGAAAAAAACAATTATCAGACGAAAACTGGTCCGCAGAAAATCCGCGATTTAGCGGACATAACGGACAAAGTCCTGCGCGCACATTAAGCAGTCATAGCCTGATGTTCATCCCCGTAATTTTCTGGACGCTGATCTTCGGTGCGTTATCCTGGTTTTATTTCTCCCTTGTAAAACCCGGCGACGGGGAGATCGTATCTTTCATTTTACTCAGCTAAACTAACATGACACTAATTTCAGAGAACAAACCACGCATTGGGCCTTCGAATAAAACAAAATTGATGGTCTTCGGTGGGCTTATAGTCGTAACTATAATCTTTTCGGTTGTTTACAACGGAATGGGCGTCGGTCGCTCCCCGCGCGTTCAGGAATACCTTGATAAAAAGAAGCAGCCAACCACCCGCGAAGATTCGGCCCGCATCAATTTACTTTATGAAAAGCTGGCATCTGTTTATCAGTTGTTGAATGTTACAAATTATTTCGTAGAGACAGTACTTGCTTTTACATAACATTTTCCGGCATATTTTT
>JBKJMR010000193.1:0-9202 GCA_046596275.1 Bacteroidia bacterium
TCCGATTCCAATAACAGGAATTAAAAGTTCAGCAGCAACTTTTGTCGCAAGCGCCGCAGGAACTTTTTCCAATACGATTGCAAAACAACCGGCTTTTTCCAACACATGCGCATCCGCAATAAGGCGATGTGCTTCTTCCTCTTTCTTTGCACGAACGTTGTATGTTCCGAATTTATAAATGGATTGCGGTGTAAGTCCGAGGTGACCCATCACAGGAATTCCTGCAGTAAGAATTCGTTCTACTGATTCTTTTACTTCACTTCCGCCTTCGAGCTTCACAGCATGTGCGCCTGATTCTTTCATGATGCGGATAGAAGAATTGAGCGCTTCTTTTGAATTTCCCTGGTAAGAACCGAAAGGAAGATCGACAACACATAATGCGCGATCAACAGCACGCACTACGCTTGATGCATGGTAGATCATCTGGTCGAGCGTGATGGGCAATGTTGTTTCATGTCCTGCCATTACATTCGAAGCAGAATCGCCAACGAGGATGACATCAATTCCGGCTGCGTCAATAATTTTTGCTGTAGTATAATCGTAAGCCGTCAACATCGCAATTTTTTCGCCGGAGATTTTCATTTCCTGCAATGTGCGTGTGGTGACTTTTTTTGTTTCTTTTTTGCTGATTGACATAAACGTTGGAATTGATTTATCCGAAGCAAAGTTAGCCTAAATTAATAGCGGAAAGGAAAATTACTCCCTGTAACCTGGTGAAAAAATTCTGCGGTGTAAAAGAATAGCTGGTTGGCCTGCGGCAGGATCAAGGCGAATGAGATGTTCTACAATAACAGCCTGGATCGTTGATGTAGATATGCTCGTAAAATTCTGATCATTGCGGATAAAACGCACTTCCACCTCATCCTCCTTTTTCGGTGAATAAACAGCATGTAACGCTTCATCGAAATTTGAAGAGCCGACAATCGTTCCGTTCACACTTACAATTCTATCACCGTCGCGTAAACCGAAAAGGTTGGTTGTATCTGCATTGTAAACAAAAAATGCATCAAGATTATCATTGTAGAGCAAACCAAATCTTCCAAAAGTAAAAATGGAATCGACAGTCGCAGGCGCATATGCCCAACCGATCTTATCCAAATTCTGCGTCAGTGGCAACGGTTGAATTCCATTGACATAATCGCTGAAAAATTGTGCAAGTTCATTTCCTCCGGCGCGAATAAGCCATCCTTCAATCGAATCGGTATACATAACCGGACTTTTATTCATCAACAAAACAGCTTCACGCAAACCCATTTTTCCATTAGAGAGCTCGGTCATTTTTATATCAAGCATCAGCGCGATCAGCATGGCACGCGCACGCATTGCTTCGCGGCGAAGCGGAATTTTTAACCAGCCGGAAAGCAGGTTGACATCAGAAATCGGTTTGTTAGGAGAAAGCTGCGCAAGCCTGATCTTTGACGAAACAAAACCCATAAATTCATTTTCGCTTACGGTAGAATCACGAATAGCAGCAAGCCAGCCAAAATATAAATCCACACCTTCAGAAAACCACCATGATTTTGAAAGTTGTGGTTTTAAATAATCGTTACTACCACATACGCTTTGAAAATCGAGCGGACTGAGCAAATGTAAAATATCACCGGCCGTTTCACGTTGCAGCTCATTACCAAGCGCATCTTCATTGGCTAATTCGGGTAAAAAATAAAACGCGCAATTCCGGTGTGCTAATCCACCATAACCACCATTGGAATTCAGCGTGGTTTTAAAAGGCGTTGTAAAATAAAAGATCATCTTATAATTCCGCGCACCGATTTCGGGAATAAAATTCGCTGAGGAAATTACACTTGTAGCAATCAATCTTCTGACAAGTCGTGAAGTGATTCTGTTATTCTCAGAAAAAACAGAGATCGTCACATAAATATTTCCCGCCATAAATCCTGAAGTATCCGCCCGCGAATACATAACCGGATTATCGAGCAATTCTTTATATGATGTTGCTTTGTAACCATCACGTGTTTGTGTTTCATTCGTGATTTTCAAAGAGCTGTTTGCGCTGAGCTCTTCCGGCTTCAGAATGGTAATATGGTAAGGCAATTCAGAAAACCCTTCGATATAACCAATCAGAAAAGCGTGATTGAGCACATAATTATTTCCCGCATCGATATTTGTTCCTGCAACCTGCGGCACATAATTATATTTCGCGTCAGATTGTCCCGGCTTCGCTCTTTCTGCATCCCAGGTATCATCCACCCAATACTCAATTTTTTTCAACGTCGATCCTTTGCGCATTTTCAGCACAATGGTATTCTCACCTTTTTTAGAAACCTTCAACGGATTCCCCCTGTCATCGATCGCATAAAACTGGTGAATGAATCGTCCCGCATCCACTTGTCCGGCCACACCGGGCAAAAAAGCCGGAAGCACATAATAAATAGTCCGCGCCTTGATCGGAGGAGTATGAATAGTAACTTTTACACGATCTTTTTCCGGAGTTACATTTTGCAAATCAACAGTAACATGATACGATTTCTCCGTCCCCTGTGCTCCCGCAACCAGGCAAAAAAACAAGCACGGAATAAAAGCAATAAGTCGGGTTATACTCATTGTGTCATGGGGGGATACCAAATATAGGGAAAAGTTGGTGGTAGGTGGTCTGAAAAAAGGTTGGTGGGTGTATGCTTTTTGAGCGTAAGGAAGCGGCGACGGATCTACTAATTTCTACCTACCACCAACTTTTTACCACTTACTATCTACCTTTTAGACTACCTACCACCAACTCATCCACGCGGCTTAAACTTTTCCGGATGCTCGATCATGTTACCAAGCATATTGCCTACGCTTTCATACTTTTCATAAAGTTCCGTGTAGACTTCAATAGATAAGTATCCAAAATCTTTTGAATAGTCTAACCATATTTGGGTTTCAGTTGCTTCACCATTTGAGTCTGAAAGTTTCTTCGCAAAATTCTTCGGATACTGTCGCTTCCTATATCCTTCCCCGATATTAGCACAAACCGACCGGGATGATCTTCGGATTTGATCGGTGAGAGAAAAACGTTCTTCGAATGGAAAATCTTTTGTTAGCTTTTGAATCTTTATAGAAAGTTCATAAGCCAATTGGTAAACCCTTAAGTCTTTGTATCCTGCTCTTTTCATAAATAAAAAAAATTAAAAACATAAACAGTAATAATATTGAAACGTATCTTGAAATAAAATCACTGCAATTATAGGAAAAAAGCACCTAGCTGGACAAATATATTTTCCCACCAACCTTTTTTTAACCACTCCTGCCTGTCTAATGACCACCAACCTTTTTTCCTCCGCCGCGGCGGACACCTACCACCAACTTCTCTCAATTACAGTTCAACTCCCAAAACCAGGATATCATCAATCTGCTCATTCTCTCCTCTCCAGCGATAATGTTCCTCCTGCAATAATTTTCCGTGTTCTTTGATTGGCTTGTCCTGGATATTTTTCACAAACGATTGAAACGTGCTTCGTTTGTATTTCTTTCCTAATTCGCCGCCGAACTGATCGGAATAACCATCTGTAAAAACGTAAATGCGATCGCCTTTTTTTAGCTGGAACTCTTTGTGCGTAAATGTGCGCAGCTCTTCTTCTTCGAACAAACCGATCGGGAATTTATCAGGCAATAATTCTGTCATCTCATCACCGCGAATGATCCATGCAGGATTATATGCACCGGCGAAAGTCATGTGCAATGTTTTTTTATGAATGCAGCACAAAGCAATATCCATTCCGTCGCGCACACGTGATTCATCCTGGCGCTGACGTAATGTTTCACTTAAACGAACATTCACGTCGTTTAGAATTGCATCCGGACGAATGAGACCGTATTCTTTTACAGACTGACTTAATAAATTGCTGCAAACAATACTTACAAATGCGCCGGGCACGCCATGACCGGTACAATCGACAGCAGCAAAAAGAAGATGCTCTTCCGTTTGTGCCATCCAGTAAAAATCGCCGCTCACAATATCTTTCGGCTGATACATTACGAATGCAGAATCGTTGAAGGTGGCATTAAATTCCACTTCAGGCAAGATTGCTTCCTGGATTCTGCGCGCGTATTGAATCGAATCGGTAATGTCTTTATTCTTTGATTCAATTTCGACATTCGCTTCTTTCAGTGCAGCGTTCTTCAATTCAATTTCTTCATTCTGCGCGTTGAGCTTTGTATTGACACGTTTTCTTGTGACAGCTCGATTCCACAGGAAGAATACAAAAACGATAAGCAAAATCCCAACGATGGTAGAAGCCCATGCGATCAGTTTTTTTTCTTTTTCCATTGCACGTGCTTCGCCTTCTGCTTTTTCCACGCCGAATTTTGCCTGCATTTCAGCAATTCCTTTCGATAAATTATCGTCGAATAAAGAATCTTTTAAATCTGCTTTTAACGTTGCAAACTCAAGGGCCTTTTGATAATCTTCTTTTTGCAAATAAGAATCTGAAATGTATTCATAGATGGCAAGCTCAATATCTGTTGCACCGCTCTTCTTCGCAAATCCCAATGCACGGCTTAAATAATCAATTGCTTTATCAGGTGCTTTTTTATCATTCATTAAGCCACCAAGATTCGCAAGTGTAATTGCCATTCCGCGATTATCACCAATAGATTTCCTGGCTTCTAACGCTTTCAAAAAATAATTCTCCGCATTTTCATACTGCTCTATATCCTGGTAAACTGTACCTAAATTATTCAGGACTTTTCCATAATTATATTCATCGTTCAGCTTTTTATAAATCTCTCCTGCCTGTTCCAGATACTGGATTGAAGTGTCATTTTTATTCAGACGACCGTAAACATTTGCAAGATTATTTAAACAAGAGGCCTCATTGGGAAGATCTTTGGCTTCCTGCGCAACAGACAAAGCCTTTTCATAATCCACAATCGCTTTATTATAATCCTCCATTCCTTGGTAAACATTTCCAGAGCCAATTAATGCACTTGCCATTCCTGATTTGTCACCAATCTGCTCAAACTCTTTATAAGCTTCATAGCTTTTATTGAGCGCTTCATCATATTTACCAAGATTCAAATACGCATCGGCCATTTGATTAAGGCAAAGAGCTGCACTTTTTGCATTACCGGTTTTTATGTAAATTTTTCTTGCAGCAACATAAAATTTAAGTGCTTCATTTGATTTGCCACTTTTAAAATTAACGCGCCCCAAAACCTGAAGTGATTTCGCCTCCAATCGTTCATTCCCGATTTGAATAGAAAGTGTCCTTGCTTCTTCACCGGTTTCCAACGCTTTTTTAGGTGCGTATTTAAAATAAGCTTCCGTTAGCTTTAAAAGCTGGTTCACCTTATTCGAATCATTGATGAAACCCAATCCCCGTTTAAGACTGTCAGCAACATCCTGCTGCGCAAAAACCGGAAAGGTCAATGCAAACAGCAAACAAATAAGAAAAAAATGTTTTTTGCCTTGGAATCGGGACATGAGCGCTTTGTTAACAAGGGGGGTAACGAAACGAAGATAAAAAAACAATCCCGCACAGGGCGGGATTGTTTTACAAAGTATCCAATGAAGAATGTGAATTACGCCAATATCTGAACGTTCACAGCGATTTCACCACCTGTTGGAGTTTTTACAAGATCATATTTCACTTCTGATCCAACACCAATAACAAGATCCTTCGCATAAGGCTGTTTGAAATTGATCGTTTTCAGCGATTTGTTCTCTTCGATTGTGCCTGTGTTATCATCATTTACCGTCAACACAGTTCCACGCTGAATTCTGCGTGCATTAACAATAACAGAAGTTGTAGTGCCCGGAAGAATGATCGATTCTGTATTGATAATGTCATCAATATTAAAACAAAGCGCTTTGTAACCTATCTGTTCGAATGTTTCATCAGGTCCGGCAACACTGCCTGTTCGTGGTGGATTTACATCGCCTACTGTGATCTGTGCACCATCACCTGAACCTGTGCTGTCTTTAATGTTCTTGATTTTTTTCTTTCCAGCCATTGTGGTTGTTTTAGGGAGAATTTGAATTGAGGTTTCTTATTTGCTAAAACTAAATAAATCATCCGAAACCATCAACGATTAGTTGAAAGAAATGAATTAATATTTGTCTCCACTCTTTTTTCTACTGAATTAATATCTGCACGTTCGAACTTCTTACCTACAACCTGTTCATAGAGCTCGATGTAACGTTCAGAGACACTATTCACGTATTCATCGGTCATTTCAGGAATCTGCTGTCCTTCTTTTCCCATAAATCCATTCTCAATTAGCCACTGACGAACAAATTCTTTCGACAATTGTTTTTGCGGCTCGTCATTTTTCTGACGCTCTTCGTATCCTTCCGAATAAAAATAACGCGATGAATCTGGTGTATGAATTTCATCCATCAAATAGATCTGTCCATTGTGCATTCCGAATTCATACTTCGTATCCACTAAGATCAAACCTTGTTTTGCTGCCATTTCATTTCCACGTTTATAAAGCGCACGTGTAAAATTTTCAAGCTGCACATATTCTGCTTCAGGAACCAATCCTGATTTAATAATTTCTTCGCGTGTAATATCTTCATCATGCCCTACAGATGCTTTTGTAGTTGGCGTGATGAGCGGCTCAGGAAACTTATCGCTTTCTTTTAATCCGTCAGGCATTGCAACTCCGCAGATCGTACGCTTACCCGCAGAATATTCGCGCCAGGCATGTCCGCTCAAATAACCGCGGATAACCATTTCAACTTTGAAAGGCTCGCAACGGATTCCTGCTGTCACCATCGGATCAGGAACGGCCTGCACCCAATTCGGAACAATGTCTTTGGTTGCTTCAAGAAAATAAGCAGCAACCTGGTTAAGCACTTGCCCTTTGTAAGGAATGCCGCGCGGAAGCACAACATCAAATGCAGAAATACGGTCGCTTACGATCATTACAAGAAGATCTTCGCCTATGGAATAAACATCGCGGACTTTGCCTTTGTAATAAGCAACTTGTCCCGGAAACTGGTAGTTGGTTTTAATGAGCGCGTTCATCGTTTGGTTTATGGTTGTCATAAATTTCAATTATACGTTTTACAATTTTATGGCGGATTACATCTTGTTTGTCAAGCGTAACAAAATCAATTCCGTCATTGCCCGGCAAAATCTTCATCGCCTGCAACAACCCGCTTGGCTGACCGCGCGGCAAATCGATTTGTGTTACATCTCCTGTGATCACAAATTTAGCGGAAGGACCCATACGCGTGAGAAACATTTTCAGCTGACTTTCCGTTGCATTCTGCGCTTCATCCAGGATTACAAAAGCATTATCAAGCGTACGCCCACGCATAAAGGCAAGCGGCGCAATCTGAATGACATTGCTTTCGATATAGTTTTTCAGCTTATCAGCAGGGATCATATCGAACAGCGCATCATATAATGGCTGAAGATAAGGATCAAGCTTTTCTTTCAGATCGCCGGGTAGAAATCCGAGGTTCTCCCCCGCTTCTACCGCCGGGCGCGTGAGCACGATCTTGCGCACTTCACGGTTACGCAAGGCACGCACCGCAAGCGCAACAGCTGTATATGTTTTGCCCGTTCCCGCAGGACCGATCGCAAACATCATATCATTCTTCTCCGAACTTTCTACCATGCGCACCTGCCCGGGAGTCCGCGCTTTTACGAGCAGCCCCTGGTTGCCATGAACAAGAATATCCGGTGTATTTGCATTCCCGTTATTCGCAGCGCTTCCGCCGGAAGTACCGTTCATGATGGTTTCAATATTCGCTTCAGTAAGTGTTCCGTATCGTTTGAAATATTGCTGGAACGCATCGACAGATTCTTCAAAACGCTGTATCTGCTCTTTATCACCAACAGTTTTGATCACATTTCCACGTGCAACAATTTTAAGCTTCGGAAAAAAAGTCCGGATATAATCCAGCTTCGCATCGTTAATACCAAAGATCACTATTGGTTCAACGCTTATCAATTCAATATTTTTTTCAGCCAAGGTATTATAGTTAGAATATCAACATTTTATATGGGAACGAATTACGAATCAAAACGAATGTACGAATCTGTGTGTGCTTTTTCATTCACAATTATCGTGCATTTTCCTTATTTAATGGAAACGAATTACGAATCAAATTGAATGTACCAGTCGGTAGTTATGAAATTCATTTACAATCATTTAATTCCTAATACTTTCCATTCGTATATTCGTTTTCATTCGTAATTCGTTCCCTCTTGGTAATTCGTTCCCCCCATTTATCTTTCATTTTAAGGTAATGCCTAAATTTGCCACAAAATAAGCGGATTTCATCCGAACTGCAAGGAGAAAAAAAGCGAATGTCCATAATTACCCTTACTACTGACTTTGGCCTGAAAGATCATTACGGCGCTTCCCTTAAAGGAGCGTTGTTGCGACAGATGCCGACGGCTGTAGTTGTGGATATTACTCACCAGGTTCCGCTGATGAATTATGCCGAAGCGGGTTATGTGCTGGGCGCTGCATTTCATGAATTTCCATTGGGAACAGTTCATCTTGTGGCGGTGGGAAGCGGCGGAAGCGGACCATACAACCACGTGGCATTCAAATTCAAGGGGCACTTTTTTGTTGGCTGCGATAATGGAACTTTTTCCTTTCTCGATGCAACCCACGAGCCTGACCATATTGTGCAGCTGGCATTGTCGGGGAAAGAACCTTCTACTTTTCTCGCCCGCGATCTTTATTTGCCGGCCGCCATCAAGCTCGCCAACGGAACGCCGATAGAAAGTCTGGGTTTGCCACAATCGCGATTGACAAAACTCATGTTCCCTGTTTCGCCTCCTGAACAAGATGTGCTCAAAGGAACCGTTGTATATGTTGATTCATTCCGCAACCTCATCACAAATATTTCCGGCGACGATTTCGATAACGTTGGAAAAGGCAGATTGTTCTCCATCGAATTAATCCGTCTGCGAGGAAAAGAAACCATCACCGAATTGCACCGTACTTATGGCGATGTACCGATCGGTGCAATTGTAGCTTTCTTTAATTCCACCGGCATGTTAGAGATTGCAATCAACAATGGTCCGGCAGCAGAGCTCTTGAATTTGAGACAGAATTCTGTAGTTAGAATTACTTTTGAATAGCGGGAACGATCCCGATAGCTATCGGGAGAATGAAGGCGAATATGCGAAGGGGTGGAAATTAGAAATTAAACCGGATGTAGAAATATGACTTTTTTTTTGCGTGAGGGATAGCAGCGTAAAGCCCGGACCGTGAAGTGAGCTTGCCTCTA
>JBKJMR010000304.1:0-2831 GCA_046596275.1 Bacteroidia bacterium
AGGATCAATAATGCCGATAAGATGCGTCGTAGGAAACGCATAGGTCTAATGTATTTGCCGATGAGAAGCAAAGATAATCTTTATCGTCGGTTAATACAATCGTTTTTAAGCTTCCACTTTTAACACCAAATTCAGGTAGATTCGGCTTTCTCCAAAATCTCAAATCGGCTCAAGTTACACACTTGTAAGTTACATATTTGTAAGTTACATACTTGTAAGTTACATATTTGTAACATTTTTAGTACCTTTGGATATGGAAGAAATGAGAGCACCGTTTGTATTTGGCAGAATGGCCAATGAGATTAATTTCACTGATCGTGAAAAAGAAACGGCCCACCTGGCAGCCAATTTCAGTTCATTGGTTAATACGGTTTTAATTTCTCCAAGAAGATTAGGGAAATCATCGTTAGTCGTGCACGCAGCCTCCAAAGCTATGCGGCAGGATAAAAAGTTGAAATGCTGCTTTGTTGATCTTTTTACTGTAAGGAATGAAGAAGAATTTTACCGGACGCTGGCAGAAGCAGTGCTAAAATCAACCTCTTCCCGCACAGGCGACTTTATCCGGAAAGCCGGCAAATACTTTTCACATATTGTACCCAAATTCACTTACAGCCCTGATCCCGGCAGTGATATTGAACTGGGCTTTAACTGGGAAGAAGTAAAAAAACGACCAGAAGAGCTGATCAATCTTGCAGAATCTATAGCAAAAGAAGAGAAGATAAAGATCGTGGTGTGCATTGATGAATTTCAGAACATCGGGTTATTTGATCATCCTAAAGCGTTCCAAAAAAAGCTGCGCGCCAACTGGCAGAAGCATCAGCATGTTTCTTATTGCCTTTACGGAAGCAAAAGACATATGCTGATGGAAGTTTTTGCATCCCCGGCCATGCCGTTTTATAAATTCGGTGACATTCTATTTCTTGAAAAAATTGCAGAGAAAGATTGGATTCCCTTTATCATAAAAAGATTTAAGGATACCGGCAAAAGCATAGATGAAAGTCTTGCTTCAAAGATTGCGCGGCTGGTAGAATGTCATCCGTTTTATGTACAGCAGCTGGCACAATTGAGTTGGTTTCGTTCAAAGAAGAAATGCACCACAGAAGAAATTGACAATGCATTTTCTTCCCTGCTCGACCAGCTAAGCTTATTATTCCAATCCATCACCGAAAATCTCGCAACGACGCAGGTAAATTTCCTGAAAGCGATTTGTGAAAATGTAGTTCAATTCAGCTCAATGGAAAATCTCACACGTTACAAATTGGGGACTTCTGCCAATGTGCTACGTATCAAAGAAGCGCTGATGGACAAGGAAATCATCGACATACAAAAAAAAGAAGTCGTAATCCTTGATCCTGTTTATAAAACATGGCTGAAGGAACATTACTTCGGCAGGAAATAAAAAAAGTACGAAAAACGAAATGAGGGCGAAAAAGTACGAAAAACGAAACGAGGGCGAAAAAGTGCCTGCCTGCCGAAGAAGCAAAGGCCAACGCGGCTGCAGGCAGGCGAAAAACGAAAGGGTACGAATCCGGAATGCATAGCAATTCCTGATTCATACCCTGTATATTAAAAAAATGCTTTCGTACCTTTTCGTAGCATTTCGTTTTTCGTACCCTTTAAGCGATGATCCAGGTTTTATCTCCGGAAAGAATTTTATTCAATGGCGTTTTTCCTTTTTTCGCTTTAACCGCTTCGATCTGGGCAGCTAAATCATCTTCATAAGTTGAACGCTGCTCAACGTAGAACACACCAAATGGACGTGGATTATGCGGAGTCAATGCTGCATCGTCGAATAATCCGGCAAGCAACATCGCTTTGGTAAAATCATTTTCATCGTGGATCCAAAGATCATTCACAGAAGCACCGCCGGCTAAATCAACGATCACAGGCTTCAAACCATCAAGCTTGAGTCCTTTATCGCTGTTGTTTCCGAAGATCAATGGTTTGCCGTGTTCGAGGAACAAACACTCTTCCATTTTGCTTCCTTTTTCAGTGTAAGCGAAGAAAGCGCCATCATTGAAAACCGGGCAGTTCTGGTAAATTTCTACGAACGCAGTTCCTTTGTGCTCATGCGCACGTTTGAACATTGCCTGCTGGTGTTTCGGGTCGCGATCGAGTGAACGGGCTACAAAAGTAGACTTCGCGCCAAGCGCTAACTGAAGCGGATTAAATGGCTCATCCACAGATCCGTGTGGAGTTGATTTTGCTACCATTCCCTTTTCAGAAAGTGGCGAATATTGTCCTTTGGTAAGTCCGTAAATTTCATTGTTGAACATCAGATATTTGATGTTGAAATTACGGCGCATCAGGTGGATAAAGTGGTTACCGCCGATAGAAATTGAATCGCCATCACCGGAAATCATCCAAACATCCAGTTCAGGATTTGTAGCTTTTACACCTGAAGCCACAGCTGCTGCGCGACCGTGAATGCTATGAACACCGAAAGTGTCCATGTAGTAGGTAAAACGTGACGAGCAGCCGATTCCGGAGATGAAAACGTAATTCTCTTTCTTTACATCAAAGTCAGGAAATACTTTCTGCACCTGGCTAAGAATGGAATAATCGCCGCATCCCGGACACCATTTTACATCCTGGTCGGAAGCAAAATCCTTTGGTGTTTTCTTAGGTTCTGGAGTGATAACATCTGCGCTCATCTTACTTGCTATTAAGGGTTTCAACAATCTTTGCTTTTAATTCATCCACCGCGAACGGAAGTCCCTGCACTTTGCTGTAGCTCACAGCAGGAACCAAATATTTCGCACGGATCAGCTGACAAAGCTGGCCTAAGTTCATCTCAGGAATAAGGACTTTGTCAAATCCTTTCAGTAATT
>JBKJMR010000710.1:0-3268 GCA_046596275.1 Bacteroidia bacterium
GCCGATTATCGTTAGAGTCAACGTTTCTGACTCTAACGAACCAGCTACTTTTCAACAATTAGACTCCACAAATTCCACACCTCAGAATCATTGCTATTTTTGCCTGTCCGTACACGAACGTCGTGCGGATCGCCTCTCTAAACCAGACCAAATGAATCTCCACGAATATCAAGGCAAAGAAATCCTCAAAGGATTTGGTGTTGCCATCCAGGAAGGAATTGTTGCCGACACTCCTGAAAAAGCAGTTGCAGCGGCGCAGGAATTGACGAAGACAACTGGCACAAGTTGGTGGGTGGTGAAGTCGCAGATACACGCAGGTGGTCGCGGAAAAGGAAAGATCGCCGGAACTGAACAACGCGGAGTTGTATTGGCGAAAAGTCTTGAGGATGTAAAAACATTTTCTAAAAATATTCTTGGCAACTTTCTCGTAACGGCTCAAACCAGCGACAAAGGCAAAAAAGTAAGTAAAGTGCTTATCGCGCAGGATGTTTATTATCCCGGCGCCGAAAAGCCAGCTGAATTTTATATGAGCGTATTGCTCAACCGTGCAAAAGGCCGCACCGTGATCATGTATTCTCCGCAAGGTGGAATGGACATTGAAGGTGTTGCACACGATACGCCTGAATTAATTTTCAACGAAGAGATCGATCCGAAACTGGGTCTGCGCGATTTCCAGTGCCGCCGTATCGCTTTTAATCTCGGACTGAGCGGAGATGCTTTCAAAAACATGGTCAAATTTATCCGTGCGATCTACAATACATACGATGCAATTGATGCAAGCATGTTTGAGATCAACCCGGTTTTAAAAACATCCGACGGAAAAATTATTGCTGTCGATTCAAAAGTTACTGTTGACGGAAACGGATTATTCCGCCACCCGGAAATTGCAGAAATGCGCGATACTTCAGAAGAAGATCCGACAGAAGTGGAAGCGGGCAGCTACGGATTGAATTACGTGAAGCTCGATGGCAACGTGGGTTGCATGGTAAACGGTGCAGGACTTGCAATGGCAACGATGGACATCATTAAGCTGGCAGGTTTTGATCCGGCAAATTTCCTTGACGTAGGCGGAACAGCAAACGCAGCACGTGTAGAGCAGGCATTCCGTATCATTCTGCGCGATACAAATGTGAAAGCAATCCTTGTAAACATCTTCGGCGGAATTGTACGTTGCGATCGCGTTGCACAAGGAATTGTGGATGCATATAAAAACATCGGCAACATTCAGGTTCCAATTATCGTTCGTTTGCAGGGAACAAATGCTGTTGAAGCACAAAAGATCATTGCTGATTCAGGTTTGAAAGTTTTCTCTGCGATCCAATTGCAGGAAGCTGCTGATTTGGTGAAGCAGGTTGTTAAATAAAAAATTTGAAAATTCGAAGAGATTCGAAAATTTGAAATTCGAAATTATAATTAATGAAAACGCTGCCTGGTTAAGGGTGGCGTTTTTTTTGTTTTCAAACCATTGCTTTCATTAGCTTTGAATAAGCATGGAAAACAATTCGAGGGCAATCGCACAGCTGAAACATCTCCTGCTTTTTCTTGTAGCATCAAGCTCGCTGTTGATCAGCGGTTATATTATCAATAGCGACCGGGATGGACTGGAGCTGCTTGTTTTGTTGTGGTGCAATTTCTGCGGCGTTACTTTAATTTATACGATCAACGGATATATCGATCCGGCCGACTTCAAATTTAACCTGCGCGGATTTCTGAATGAGCGCTGGCACATTATTTTTATCATCCAGCTTTTCTTTTTCACTTTCCCGATTGCATTTTTTACCATTTCCACTTTTCGTTTTGTCGCCTTTGCATTGGTGGCTGCGCTTGGAATAATTTATTCTGTCGGATTCAAGAAAAATGGATTCCGTTTCAGCCTGAAAAACATTTTCCTTTTTAAAAACCTTTCCATTGGCGTTGCGTGGGGCGCGTTGGTGCTGATCGGCGCGGGCGATTTTAAAAATCCGGATATCATTTCACTGTTTGTTTTTGCAAGCGTGCAGGTTTTAATCGGCAGCATGATCCGTGATGTTCCTGATTTGGAAAAAGACAAATCGCATGACGTAAAAACCTTCCCTGTATTATTCGGTTTAAAAACCACATTCGTATTCATGCATCTGCTGAATATCTGCGCGATCCTTTCCGCTTATTTCAGCAACTGGTCGCAAGGCATTTTAATTGTTGTTATCGCCGGAATTGCATGGCGGTTTTTAAATTTATGGAAGCTGAAAGGAAATGCCTCGTCAAAGATTTGGGGACAAACCGTTAATCTTTCTACCTGCGCTGTTATTTTATTTTTGGTTGTCATCCAATTCCTGAACGACTATTTTGGAAAACATTGATCCGATATTCTGGGCCGTTGCAATTTTGTCATCCGCAACATTATTCACTTTCTGCTGGCTACTCGATGCAAAAACGCATAAAGTATTAGTGAAAGTCGACATCACCGACAAAGAGCTTCAAACGCACAGAAACATTTTAGTGACTTCCTTGCTCATGGAAGCATCGCTTGTTTTAATGTTCTGGTACCAATGGGAAATGCTTCCTTTTTTCCTTGCATTTTTCATCACAAGAACAGCGCAGGAATTTATTGATGAATTACATTTTCATACCAACAGATGTTCTGTTTATGAATCGCGTTTGCATTTAGGAATGTGGATTTCTGTGCTGTCGAAAACGATGCTGATGTTTATGTGGGGATTTTTCAGCGGTTATAAAGGTGTTTTAGAATTGCACATCGGACTTTACATTTGGGCTGCAATTGTGTTTGGAGCAATGTCGGTGATTAGTTATTTTGAATGGAGGAGATGATGAAAGTGAAAATAAATAAATTGTTTTTCTTGTTTTGCCTTTTTAACCTGTCGTGTAGTTTTGCTTTTGGTCAGAAGACTTCGGTTATATTAAATGATACAGCTGTAAAGTTTAAAGGTGATCTCGCGGTCGGATTATTTCAAATGCCTAATGGGATCAAACTTTTGAAAGTAAAAATCACTGATTCAACTTTTTTGTATAAAGAGTATTCGAAAAACAAAAATGTATTAATCGCAACATATCAATCCAATGCTGAGGGTTATCGAAATGGCTATTGCTGGTATTTGGATACAATCACCCAGAATATAACAAAGGGTATTGATTCTATTGGAAGAACTGTTGAACGATATACACTAACGCCGAATGCCGATACCGTTGCTTTTACAAAGAAAATTAATGATACGCTATTTAGTTGCATGGAGATAAAAAACGGCGAGAAAAAGACGTGGCAGTACAATAC
>JBKJMR010000002.1:0-3712 GCA_046596275.1 Bacteroidia bacterium
TTACCACTTCACCATTAACAGTGATGTGACGGTGAGAAACCAGCTGACGTGCGCCAGAGCGTGATGGAGCGATGCCCATACGGTAAACCACGTTATCAAGACGTGCTTCGATAAACTGGAGAAGAACTTCCCCTGTAATACCTTTTGCACGTGAAGCACGATCGAAAATCAGCGCGAACTGCTTTTCAAGGATGCCATAAGTATATTTTACTTTTTGCTTTTCTGTCAACTGAACAGCATACTCCGATTTCTTAGCGCGTTTAGCGTTAGGACCGTGCTGTCCAGGAGGATATGCCTTTTTTTCGAGCGCCTTGTCAGGACCGAAAATAGGTTCCTTGAATTTACGGGCGATTTTTGATTTTGGACCGATGTATCTTGCCATCTGTTATCTCTGCTTGAATTAGTGTTAGTAGTAAGGAAAATTATACGCGGCGGCGTTTTGGTGGACGGCAGCCATTGTGTGGGATCGGGGTAAGATCGATGATCTCTGTTACTTCGATTCCAGCCTGGTTAAGTGTACGGATTGCAGACTCACGACCTGCTCCCGGACCTTTTACGTAGACTTTCACTTTGCGGAGACCCGATTCAAAAGCAACTTTCGCTGCATCTGAAGACGCTGTCTGCGCTGCGTATGGCGTGTTTTTCTTAGAACCACGGAAACCCATTTTACCGGCACTTGACCAAGAGATGGTCTGACCTGTCATGTTTGTTAATGTGATAATGATATTGTTGAAGGTTGCATTGATGTGTGCTTCACCAACTGCCTCAACTTTAACAACACGTTTTTTTGCGGGAGCTTTCGCCGCGGCACCTTTACCTGTAGTAGCTGCTTGTTTAGCCATGATTTGTTTTCAGTATCCGCCCTGGTGAATTGAATTACCAGCTCAGCGAATGGATTTTTATTATTTGGTTACCTTTTTCTTGTTGGCAACAGTTTTACGTTTCCCTTTGCGGGTACGCGAATTGTTCTTGGTTGTTTGTCCGCGAACAGGCAGGCCGAGACGGTGACGAATGCCACGGTAGCTACCGATGTCCATGAGACGTTTAATGTGCAGCTGCACTTCAGAACGTAACGCACCTTCGACTTTTACTTTGTCGCCGATGAGCGTACGGATCTTTCCGAGCTGTTCATCATTCCACTCAGAAACTTTGATATCCCAATCGATACCAGCTTCAGTTAGAAGTTTTTGGGCTGTGCTACGGCCTACACCGTAGATATAGGTTAAACCTATAACGCCTCTTTTGTTTTTTGGTAAATCGATACCAGCAATCCTTGCCATTTATCGTGAGTTATTATTGTTCGTTAATCCGTGACCGAAATCAGTTTTTCTGACGCTGTTTGTATTTCGGGTTCTTTTTGTTGATCACATAAAGACGACCCTTGCGGCGCACCACAATGCACTCCGGGCTTCTTTTCTTTATTGATGTTCTGACTTTCATTTTCGTTGTTATTAGTCGTTTGTTCTTGAGGCTTCAGGATGAATCCTGAAGTTATTTGTATCTGTAGGATATTCTGCCTTTTGTTAAATCGTAAGGCGAAATCTCAACTTTCACTTTATCTCCCGGCAGGATCTTAATGTAATGCATTCGCATCTTGCCTGAAATGTGAGCTGTGATAACGTGTCCATTCTCGAGCTCCACACGAAACATCGCGTTGGAAAGTGATTCGAGGATTGTTCCGTCCTGCTCTATACTTGGTGTTTTTGCCATTTATCTTTTTTCGTTCTGCCCGTTACCAGGCGTCCTGATTTTTTTCTTTTAAAACCTGTTCGATCTCTTCGAACGATGACAGAATATCTACTTTATTTATTCCTATTGCAATCGTGTGCTCAAAATGTGCTGAAGGCAAACCATCACTCGTTGTGATCGTCCATCCATCGCGGTCCTGGCGGATATTTTTCTTACCCATATTGACCATCGGTTCAACTGCGATAACCAATCCTTCCGCAAGTTTTGGACCGGTCCCCTTTTTTCCGTAATTGGGAACTTCAGGTTCTTCGTGCAGATGTTTTCCAACACCATGCCCAACCAGCTCACGAACGATCGAGTACCCGTTCTTCTCAGCGTGCGATTGAACTGCTTCACTGATATCTCCGATCCTTCCACCTGCAACAGCTTTTTCAAGTCCTTTGTAAAGACTCTCTTTTGTTACACGGAGCAAGCTCAGAATTTCAGGCTTCACCTCCCCAACAGGGAAAGTAAATGCTGAATCACCGTAGAAACCATTCATCACCACTCCACAGTCCACTGAAATTATGTCTCCGTCACGAAGCTCATATTTTCCGGGCATTCCGTGTACTACCTGCGCATTCGGCGACATACAAAGTGTGCCGGGGAATCCGCGATAGCCTTTGAACGCAGGCTTTCCGCCATTGTCCATGATGAACATCTCTGCTATTTTATCAATAGCTGCAGTAGTAACACCGGGTTTAATCTCCCGTGCTACGGCTGCGAGGGTTCTGCCAACAAGTAAAGAACTCAGTCGTATTAATTCAATCTCTTCTTTTGTCTTATAATGAATCATAACATTCCATTAGTACTGCGCGGTTGCGCCTGCCATACCAACAGTTGAACGACCCTTGATACGACCTGATTTCATTAATCCATCGTAATGACGCATTAAGAGATAGCTTTCAATTTGTTGAAGTGTATCAAGTACAACACCTACAAGGATGAGGATGCTTGTTCCACCATAAAACTGTGCGAATTCGTTTGATACTCCGAAGTGAATTACGATTGCAGGCAGGATCGCAACGAATGCGAGCATAACAGCGCCCGGTAGTGTGATGCGTGACATAACCTGGTCAATATATTCAGCGGTTCTCTTTCCCGGTTTAACACCCGGAATGTAACCTTCATTACGTTTCATTTCTTCAGCCATCATGTTTGGATTAACAGTGATCGCGGTATAGAAATAGGTGAATACAATGATGAGCAATGATGAAGTAAGGTTGTACCAAAGTCCGTTCGTATTACCGAATTCACGTACAAACCAGTTTCCTTCTCCTGAAGTTCCGAATCCCGCAAGCTGAATAGGAATCATAACGATTGCCTGTGCAAAGATGATCGGCATTACTCCGGAAGCGTTTACTTTTAATGGAATATAGTTACGCTGTCCACCGTACTGACGGTTTCCTACAACGCGTTTTGCGAAGTGAATCGGGATGCGTCGTGTTCCCTGTACGAGAAGGATACATCCTACAATTACCATTAAGAGAACTGCAAGTTCAACAAGGAACATAATCAATCCACCACCTGATGATTCAAGACGTGAACCGAATTCAGAGCTGATTGCGAAAGGAAGACGTGCAACAATTCCGATCATGATAATGAGGGAAATACCGTTACCAATTCCTTTGTCTGTGATTTTTTCTCCGAGCCACATTACGAAAACGGTACCTGTAACGAGCACGAGTACAGATTGAAACCACCAGAACGGACTTGGATCGATAACTACACCGGTTTTTCCTTCTACCTGTGAAGCGAGGTAGCCAACAGCTTGCATTGCTGTGATTACGACAGTGAGGTAACGGGTATACTGGTTGATCTTTTTACGTCCGGATTCACCTTCACGCTGCAAACGCTGGAAATGCGGAAGCGCCATGGTGAGGAGCTGCAGGATGATAGATGCCGAAATGTACGGCATGATTCCCAACGCAAAAATTGATGCGCGGGAGAAAGCTCCACCGGCAAAAATGTTAATGAGTTGCAG
>JBKJMR010000170.1:0-8784 GCA_046596275.1 Bacteroidia bacterium
AATTAATTCCTTGTAGCCGGTATAATTTACTTTCAGATCATAACGACCGACAGGAACATTTTCAATTTTATATTTTCCGTTTTCATCCGCCGCCCCGCCCATTGCAGGAGTTATTCCCAAAACAGAAACGGTTGCGCCGATCAATACTTCTTTGGATTGCTTATCCGTGATCGTTCCTTTTATTGTTTGAGCAACATTTTGTGCAAATGCGCTCACCGAAAGAAAAAACACGCTTAGTGTTGCGATGATGATCTTCGTAGCATTCATATTCGTAGGGATTGAATTAATTTATGAATACAAACGTACCACGAAGCCAAAGAGAAACGGCTTGATCAGGATCAATAAGAAGATGGAAATGAAATTTATTGATTCAGATCAACAAGCGATGAGACGGCGGCGGATGCGGCTTAATGCTTCCGGTGTAACGCCGATAAATGAAGCGATCATGTATTGCGGAACACGCTGTAGCAATTCAGGCTTTTCTTCAGCAAGCTTATTGTAACGTTCTTCCGGTGATGATGACAAAAGCGAATTCATCCTGTCAATCGCATCGATCAGAAACTTTTCAGCAATCAGGCGACCGAATCTTTCAATCAACGGATAGTTATTATAACATTCCTGCACATGGTGGTAATGAAATTTAACTACGGTAGAATCTTCTAATGCCTGGATAAAAATTTTAGCGGGTGTGCGTCTTAAAAAACTTTCGTATTCGGAGAGGTAATTATTTTCAAAAACAAATTCGCAAACCAATTCCTTTTCATCCACAACAGAATAATACCGAAATCCACCTTTGCTGATAAATGTCACGTGATTTTCCTGCTCACCAGGTGAAATATATAATTCACCTTTTTTATATTCCTGGACAATTGCATGCTCCTGCATATTCTCCCACATTTCTTCAGTAAGCGAAGGAATGATTTGTTGGTAGTAGGATTTAAGATGGTTCAATGGCATGTTGGACAGTTTAAAAGGTGACAAAGAAGTCCGAATGATTTTCCGTTTGAAGTAAGTCGTGCGGAAAACAAAAATATTCTAAAACTTCGTCAAAAGCACCATTTTTAACAATGAAAATTACCTTTTACCCTATAAACGGACTATTCTCACATGCTCAATCTGCCGAATCCAATAAAAAGGCATGCCAGAAATAATCCCGCGTTTGTGCCGATCTGCTTAAACTCGCGCCTTTGATAATGAAATAAGAGCAGCAAGAATCATTATGAACGCACACAAAGTGCTGAAATAATTATCCGCCAAACTGCTCCGACATTTCCATCCAGCGCAATGTTTTTGTTTCCAATTCCTTTTCCACGATTGCAAAACGATCCGATAATTTACTGATCTCACTATGGTCAGCGGAAGTACCAAGCTTTTCCAGGATTTCCTTTTTCTCTTTCTCCAATGCAGGAATATCTTTTTCTAATGAATCGAATTCAAATTTTTCTTTGAATGAAAGCTTTTTTTTGCCCGGCTCCTGCTCTTTCTTCCCTGCTGCTTTTTCTTCCTTTACTACAACTGTCGCTTCTTTGCTGCTGCTTTTTGTCTCACTTTCACTCTCTATTTCACGCGATAACTTTCGTGTATTAGAAGGTTTCTCTCTCCATTGCGAATAATTACCAGGGAAATCTTTAATAATTCCTTCGCCTTCAAAAACAAAAAGATGATCCACCAATTTATCCATGAAATATCGATCATGGGAAACGATGATCACACAACCGGGAAAATCCATGAGAAAATCTTCGAGGATTCCAAGCGTTAAAATATCAAGATCGTTTGTTGGCTCATCGAGGATCATGAAATTCGGATTCTTCATCAGCACGGTGAGCAAATACAAACGACGACGCTCACCACCGCTCAATGAAGAAACGTAGCTGAACTGTGCCTGTGGAGTAAAAAGAAAACGCTGGCACATTTGTGCTGCCGACATTTTTGTTCCGTCAGCCAATGGAAAAAATTCGGCGATATCTTTGCTCACTTCGATCACACGTTTATCTTCCCTGGGCACCATTCCCGTTTGAGAGTAATAACCAAACACGATCGTTTCACCCGCCTGGATCTTTCCTGAATCGATTGGCTCTAATCCCATGATCGCATTCAACAACGTAGATTTCCCAACGCCATTCTTGCCGACGATTCCGATCTTCTCCCCTTTTTTAAATGTGTAATCGAAATCAACCAATATTTTTTTATCGCCGAAACTTTTGTGCACATGGATCATCTCGATGATCTTTCCTCCCATGCGCGACATTTTTACTTCGAGCTTTAATTCTTCTTCCGGCGCACGGCCTTTTGCTTTTTCCGCCACTTTATCAAAAGCATCTGTACGCGCTTTTTGTTTTGTTCCTCTTGCACGCGGCATTTTACGCACCCAGATCAATTCACGACGATACAAATTGCGTGATTTCTCCAATGAGCTTGCTTCCTGCTCTTCGCGTTCTGCTTTACGTTCGATGAAATAAGGAAAATCACCATCGTAATTGAAGATCGTTTCTTTATCAATTTCAATAATGCGCTGGCACACGCGATCCAAAAAATAACGATCGTGAGTAACAAGTAAAATTGTGAGATTTCTCGAAGTCAAATAACCTTCCAGCCACTCGATCATATCGATGTCAAGATGGTTGGTGGGCTCATCAAGAATTAAAAGTTCGGGTGCAGCTATTAAAAGTTGTGCAAGCGCAAGACGTTTTTTCTGTCCGCCGGAAAGTGTAGAAACTTTTTGCGAGTAACCGTCAAATCCCAATTTTGACAAAAGAGTTTTTACTTCTGTTTCATGATCCCACGCATTCAGCTCTGTCATGCGCTCCATCGCATCATGCAACTTTGCCTGTGTTCCTTCGGAATGATCATGCTCAGCTGCTTCAAGCAACAATTCATATTCGCGCACAAGCTTTGACACTTCTGCTTCGCCCGACAATACAGCTTCAATAACCGTGTTATCCAGATCAAATTTCGGGTCTTGTTCGAGGATGCCGATACGGACTCCTTTACGAAGAGAAATTTTCCCGTTATCAGGCTGATCTTTTCCGCTGAGGATATTAAGCAAAGTGGATTTTCCGGCACCGTTTCTTGCCACTAAAGCAACACGATCTCCATCTTCCAATCCAAAGCTGACATTTTTAAAAAGGACGCGTTCTCCGTAGGTCTTGGAGACATTTTCAACAGACAATAAATTCATGGGCGCAAAGGTAGGCAGGAAAAGAGGATGTACGATGTTGGAATTACGATGTACGATTTATTTTAGAATGGCTGAATTTAGGTTTTGGATGCCTGCAATGTGTAATAAGCTGACAGTTTCAGCTAAAAACAAAACGCTTTCTCATAAGTACCCTGACAATAACGGTTGGTTGCCTATTGAAAACAGGCTACTTTTCCTCCTCCCCCAAATCCTGCCCATTTTTCCCATCGGTAATCGGTAATCCCGTAATTGGTAATTTTTCCTTATAAGAATACACGATTTCCAATGGAGATTTCTTCTCATGCGGACCCATTTCTTCTAAAATGTAAGTGTCATCGCCGGTATCGTCATCGTCTTTTTCGTCTTCAAAGTATTTTTTTGGCTGCGGACCTTCTTTGAAATAAACAATGCTAAGGATGAGTCCTGTTAATGCGCCATACAAATGTGCTTCCCAGGAAACGTGCGGATCGAAAGGTAAAACGCCCCAAACCATGCTGCCATAGAGGAAAATGACGAGAAAAGAAATCATCGCTAATTGTGGATCGCGACGAATTAATCCGCTGAATGTGAGAAATGACGCGAGCGCATAAACAACTCCGCTTGCGCCCAGATGAAATGCTTCGCGTGCGAAACACCAGAGCAAAATTCCATTGAGGAAAAAGCTGAGCCAGAATATTTTTCCCGCAATCGTTTTATAGGAAGTAAAAAGCAAATAACCGAGAACGATCAATGGAATTGTATTGCCAAGCAAATGTTCCCAGCCCGAATGCAAAACCGGCGAAGTCAAAATTCCTGTCAGTCCGAAAATATGACGTGGATAAAGCGAATAACGTGACCAATCTTCCTGCAGAAATCCCTGCGTTACTTGTATGATCCAGATCAGCACAACGAATGTGAAGGGGAAAAGATCTCCCAATAAAATACGGTGGCGTGAGAATTTTGACACAGATAAGGAAGGGCAAGTTTTATGCCGAGGAAATTAATCTGACGGAATGGCAGACAAATGATTTTCATTAGATTTGTCTATACATGTTCAAGCGTTGCACTTCCTTTTTGATGCTTACTATTTTCCTGGCAAACGCTGTGGGATTTAGCCTGCTTACGCTTCTTCAAATAAAATTGCATACGCTTTCAGAACATTGGCAGGATGAAGAAGAAAAAATTGTGGAGTTTAAGATTTCACTTGCTGAAATAAATTCTTCCACATCTGCTTTTCACTGGTTGGAAGAAGATGAATTTATTTTTTATGGTCGCATGTATGATGTGATCGATTCCCGTATAGAAAACGGCTTTCTTATTGCGAAATGTTATGATGACACAAAAGAAGGTGATCTGTATGAGCAATTGAAAGAACATTCACCGGATGAAAACAAAACACCATTAAAAAGCAAAAATACTGTTCTGAAAAAAGGAATTGAATACGATCACATTGCATTTTGTTTTTCCTGCTTATCAGCCGATGTGTCATTGGATAAACAATCCTTAGCTGAATTGTTTGTGTCTTCTGCATTCCGCCCTGTAGCTTCTCCTCCACCATGGCCGGGTTTATAGATTAAATTAAATCGCCTCAGCATTTCTTTGTTGCGGCAAATTATTTATTCCAAAACCTGCCAATATGAAATCAAGAAAACATATACTTTTTCTTGCTGGATTTATTTTCAGCAACATTAATTCATTTTCGCAAATGGTCACCGTTAGTGATGAAGTAACGCGTGAGCTGATTCCGAATGCGGTTATTACTTCCATGCTGCCTGCACCGAATATCAGGCTGATCGCAGTTACAACAAATAGCAAGGGAGAAGCCGATATTTCCGCACTTGCAGGCGCAGATAGTTTGTATGTGCGTCATTCCATCTACGGCACGCAGGGATTTACAATGGAAGAAATAAAAAACAATGATTTTAAAATCTTCCTGCATGAAAAATCTTTTACGCTGGAAGAAGTAGTTTTTTCTGCAAGTAAATCCGAAGAAAAAAAATCGGATGTGCCTTACACAATCACCGTCGTAACAGATAAAGATGTTGCTTTTGGCAATCCGCAAACTTCTGCCGACATGCTCATGAATACAGGCGGCGTGTTTGTGCAAAAAAGTCAGATGGGTGGTGGAAGTCCTGTGCTGCGCGGCTTCGAAGCGAATAAAGTTTTGTTCGTTGTAGATGGCGTGCGGATGAATAATGCCATTTATCGTGGAGGTCATACACAGGATGCAATCACTGTTGATCCGAACATGCTTGAACGTACAGAAGTTCTTTATGGACCTTCGTCAGTAATTTATGGAAGCGATGCGCTTGGTGGAACAATGCATTTTTATTCGCGCAGACCAATGCTTGCAGCCGATACGGGATTGCGTGTTGTATCAAATGCAATGTTACGCAGCAGCTCTGCAAATAATGAATTGACTGCACATTTTGATTTTAATTTAGGTGGCGGAAAGTGGGCTTCATTGACCAGCATCACACGTTCGGATTATGGCGATTTGCGACAAGGTGCGAATGGAAATCCGTTCTATGGTGGATTCGGTTGGTGCAATGTGTATGTTGACCAGGTTGATGGCAGAGATACTGTGTTTCGGAATTATAATCCGCTGATCCAACGCCATACCGGTTATTCGCAATTAGATGTAACGCAAAAAATCCTGTTCCAGCAAAATGCGCGCGTTTCTCATTTGCTGAATTTTCAAACCTCTACTTCTTCTGACATTCCGCGATATGACAGGTATGCGCAAGTAGATGCAAACGGAACTCCTGTTTACGCGATATGGAATTACGGACCGCAAAACAGGAAGCTGCTTTCTTATACACTGAATTTAAAAGCAGACAGCACATTTTATGACGAAGCAAATTTCATTGCATCATTTCAAAATATCGAGCAGGACCGGATTTCACGCAAGCTCAATAGCAGCAACCTGAAAAGCCAGATGGAAGATGTTTATGTGTTTGCGATCAATGCAGATATGCGAAAAGTAGTTGCTGAAAAACACGAATTGCGTTATGGAATTGAATTGACGACTAACCTTGTTAAATCTGCTGCAACAAACACAAACATTAATACTGCGGAAGAGACGCCAACTGACACGCGTTATCCTGACGGCGGAAGTATTATGTCAACGAATGCAATTTACTTTTCGCACAGCTGGGAAATAAATCAGAAGCTTATTTTGACGGATGGCATTCGTCTTTCCTACATCAGCTTAAAATCTGAATGGGCAGATACAAGCATTTTTCATCTTCCGTTTTCTGAAGTTTCTCAAACGAATCTTGCACCTAGCGGAAGTGTTGGCCTTGCTTATCTTCCATGGAAAAAATTCAGGATGCACGCGAATGTTTCAACAGGCTTCCGCGCTCCGAATGTGGATGATCTCGGAAAAATATTTGAATCATCGGCCGGAATTTTAATCGTGCCGAATCCGGATCTGAAACCCGAAGTTGCCATTGGTGGAGAAGCAGGTGTTGCATGGACTATTGCTCCCGGTGCACAAGTTGAATTTGTTGGATTTTACACCATGCTGAATAATGCAATCGTCACAAAAGATTTTCAATTCAACGGGCAGGATTCAATTTTTTATGATGGAGCAATGAGCAAAGTGCAAGCATCGCAAAATGTTGACAAAGCATTTGTATATGGATTCACAACAGGTATGACGGCTGATTTCAGCACTCATTTTTCCTTTCGCGGTACTGTGACATATACATACGGTCGCTACAACGATATTGAAAACGATACATTAATTCCGCTTGATCACATTCCGCCGGTATTCGGACAAGCTGGTCTTGTTTATCACACGAGAGGATTTGAAGCAGAATTTTTCACGCGCTTCAACGGATGGAAACGTCTTATTGATTACAGTCCAAGCGGCGAGGATAATCTCAACCAGGCTACGCCATACGGAATGCCGGCATGGGCGACGATTAATTTCCGGGCGCAATATCATATCAATAAATATATTGGTGTGAATTTCGCTGTGGAAAATATCATGGATCTTAATTATCGGCATTTTGCTTCGGGCATGAGCGCGCCCGGAAGGAATTTTATTGTTGCTGTTAAGGCACATTTTTAATTCGAAATTCGAAATTCAAGATTCAAAATTCAACATTCAACATAAGGAAGAGGATGATTGAATTTTGAATCTTGTTTAAGTTTAATCTTCTTGTTTTCATAACACAAAATCAGCTGCATAATTGTAACTTGCTTTCTCAATTCTCCCACGCACAACCCATTTTCAAAAACAGTGAATATCCGGCGGTTTATTTTTTATTTATTAATGAGCTGTACGTCGTTGCTTTATTGCCAGCGAAACGCATTTACATTTTATTCTGTTAACGAAGGTCTTGCACAAAGCACCGTTATGGATTTGTATAAAGATCCTTCCGGCTTGCTCTGGGCAGGAACGGGCGAAGGACTCAGCTTATGGAACGGCCATTCGTTTCGAAACATTCAATACCGTTACGATAATCCAAATGGACTTTCAAATAATACGGTGCGGAGTTTTTTACCTGATGCACGCCGCAAATGTGTTTGGATCGGAACCGAATCCGGGCTGGATTGTTTTAACGAAAGCGGAACAACGCTCATCAACAAATTTGTTTTCCCGGAATGGCTCGCTAATACGCATATTCCATTGTTCAGCAATGACAGCGCTGTTTGGGTTTTTATTAGTGGAAAAGGAATTTACAGACTGAATCTTTCCACCAAAAAATATATCCTTATCAGGAAAGATGTTCTGCATGCATTTAATAAAATGATTCCCGGAACCGACTTGTTATGCTATGAGAATAATCTTGGAAAGTGGGTGCGGCTTCATCTTCTGACAGGAATATGCGAAACAGAAAATCTGCCGGGCCAGGAACCAGGAATTATTTTCTCAGGAATGCTCCCGTGGAAAAATGGTTACCTGCTTACTTCATCAAAAGGAATGTGGAGCGTCGATAAAAATGCAACCAACTTCCGTGAAGTGCGCTTACCTTCCTCCTCTTTTAATTCTTCTGAAGCTAATTTTTTATGTCTTGCAAAAGATTCAACGGACCGGTTATGGTTTTCTGTTTTTGGAAAGGGAATTTATACCTGTGATGAATCGCTTGGGCAGCTAAGACCGCAACACTGGCAGCAAAATGGTGAGAACATTGCAAATCGTTTATTGTCGGTCAGAAAAATAATATGTGATGCTTATAATGTGATCTGGATGGCAACGGATGGTGAAGGATTGATACGCTACACAGGTAATCGTCTTTTTTTTGGTGATCAATTCAAAGAATCGTTGGTTACGGATTCTGCTCAATGGTTTATCCGCACTTTTTACTCTGAAGGAAAAGAAATGTGGATCGGAACTTATAATAGTGGCCTTAAACATTTAAATTATTCAACAGGCAAAATTACAGGTTATTCCTCTCCCCTGTTTCATTCAATTCATTGTATTGCTAAAGGGAAAAAAGAGGGAATACTTATAGGAACAGAACATACATTGTATGATTTTACCAATGAAAAATTCATTCCTTACAGCGTTGATCCGAAAATCAGTACCGGGCTTATCTTTCATAACATTCTCCGGCTGCGCGATGGTCGCTGCGTGGCTGCAACCAGCCAGTACTTATTGTTGGTTGATGAATCTG
>JBKJMR010000320.1:0-6305 GCA_046596275.1 Bacteroidia bacterium
GTAGGCAAGCCCAAATCCTGCTGCAGCTTCCCATCCTTTATAGCGCATTTCACAGAAGGTTGCTGCGTCATCATTCTTCATATTAAAAGCCATCTCCTGTTCAAGCGCCACTACATCTTTCGTCAGCGATTGATTCACCATCTTATGGAAAGACATAACTGCTGCAAGGCGAAAATGGCCGCCATAACTTTCATTATCACTCACCATAAAATAACGTGCGCTGATCATAGCACCGGTATTTTTCTGAAATCCCCTGTTGTAGGTTGGTCCCGCGCTCAATCCGAAACGTTTGCCGATCGTGATTCCGACAGCCGGGTTGCGTTGAACACCGAAGCTATTACCGCTTACAGATGAATTCACCATGATCTCACTAAAGCGTATTGCTTTGTTTGATGTTTGTGCGCTGATTGTATTTGCGAAAAATAAAAGGCAAAATGCAACCGGAATAATTATGATTGTGCAAGAGAACTTCATGCTATCTGATGTTAGAGGTTAGTTAGTTTGACGCTGTAAATCTCCTTTAATAGCATGGCCCTTGAAAACCAGCTACCATTTATTGCTTTCAGGTGTAAGTTTTTTTCTGAAATTGTGACCATGCCTTCGAATTCAAGATTTGCTGATCTAATCGCGCGTCACCGGAATGCAACGTTGCTTTCTGCCACAGCTGTACATGGTGGAAGCATAAACAAGTGTTTTCATTTAATCACAGACCATGGATCTTTTTTCCTGAAAGAAAATGATGCCGCACGTTTTCCCGGAATGTTTGAAGCGGAGAAAAAAGGATTAGCTGTTTTGAAAAAAACAAATGCGTTTAATGTTCCGGAAGTAATTTTAGTTGTGGAAGAAAATGGAACGAGCTTTATTTTAATAGAATGGCTTGAAAAAACAATTGTGAAAAACGATTGGCGTGCTACAGGAAAAAAGCTGGCGTTGCTGCATAAAAATAATTCAGCAAATTTTGGATTGGACCATCACAATTACATCGGAAGTCTTTCGCAAAGCAATACACCGCATTTAACATGGACAGAATTTTATTCGCAGGAACGCATTCTCCCGCAATTAAAGCTTGCACACGATCAAAAGAAAATCGACGCTGCTTTAGTAGAAAAAGGAGAACGCTTCTGCGCGAAGCTGGATGAAATTTTTCCTTTAGAAAAACCTGCTTTGCTCCACGGCGATCTCTGGAGCGGTAATTTTTTCTTCAGTGAAAATGGCCCCGCGGTTTTCGATCCTGCTGTTTATTACGGCCATCGTGAAATGGATTTGGCCATGACAAAATTGTTCGGTGGATTTGGTGCGGAATTTTATGAAGGTTATGCGGATGAATTTCCATTGGAGAAAAACTGGAAATCACGAACGGATTTTTGTAATCTTTATCCGTTGCTGGTGCATGTGAATTTGTTTGGTGGAAGTTATGTGGAGGATGTGAAGGGGATTTTGTCGAAGTTTTAATCAATTTCCATTACCACATTAGCAAATTAGCACATTAGCACATTACCTTCGTACCATGTCAGAAAATTCAATCAACTCTTCAAAAGCTCCAGAGCCGGTCGGACTTTATCCGCATGCGAAACGTGTGGGCAATCTTCTTTTTCTTTCGGGCGTGGGTCCCCGCGAGAAAGGAACCAAAATAATTCCCGGCGTAGAGCTCGATGCGAATGGAAAAATTCAATCGTACGATATCGAAAAGCAATGCCGCAGTGTTTTTCAAAATGTGAAATACATTCTTGAAGATTCCGGCAGCAGCTGGGATAAAATTGTTGATGTAACGGTTTATCTCACCAATATGAAAGATGATTTTCCCATCTACAATAAATTATGGGCGGAATATTTTTCAGAAAACCCACCCTGCAGAACAACACTTGAAATCAATTGCCTTCCCACACCGATCGCAATAGAATTAAAAGTGATTGCAACGGTTTAAAAAAATCGTTTGCTGTTTGTCGTTATAATATCCAACGACAAATGACAAACTGCTTATAAATGAAAAAATTTCTCCTGCCACTATTCATTCTCTTAACGATTTTCTCCTGCGGGAAGAAAAGGAAGGTGATCTACGATGAAAATGACGGAGGTCCGTACAGCCATTTTGCTCCTGCATTATATATTGAGAATGATTCTGCTTTTCATACGTATCGATATATTACCTCTGGCAAGATTGTAGAAATGGAGAAAGCAGCTTCCTTGCAAGAGCTCGCAGACAGCACATTTTGCCGCTTTCGTTATTATTATTATTCAGGAAATTTACTTTCAATTGATACCGTCCGTAATAAAAAGCGTACCGGTATTGCTGTTACCTTTTATGAATCAGGGAAGAAAAAATCCAGCACTCTTTTTTCCGATGGCTTACAGGAAAGTTATGAAGTGTGGTATGAATCGGGAGAGCTGCAAATAAAAGGCGAATTGCTTCCCGACAGCACATTCCGCCACCGCGAATATTATGAAACCGGCATTTCAAAAAAAGAAATGATCTCAGATAAAAACGGGAAAGGTTCCTGCACTTATTATCATCCCAACGGCGCCATTCGTGAAACCGGACCGATCGTGGATTTTAACGCAAGCGGCATCTGGAAAATTTACGATGAGGAGGGAAATTTGAAGCAAGATACTATCTTCGGTATCAGATGAAGAATCCACTCCCCTGGTTAACCATAGGAATTTGCTGCGCTTTATTGCTGCCCACGTTATTTATGGACGGCATGTTCATGGACGGCGTTTTATATTCTTCCGTCAGCAAAAATTATGCACATGGATTGGGAACATTCTGGGAGCAGTATTACAGCGCTGCATCAGGAGTAGCATTTCATGAGCAGCCTCCGCTGATGTTTTTCCTGCAGGGACAATTTTTCAAGCTGCTCGGCGACAGCATTTATACAGAACGAATTTATTCACTCATCGCCGCGCTGATTTGTTCGGGGCTGATTTACCGCTGCTGGAAAATCATTCAGCCTTCATCTAAAACCGGTTGGCTGCCTGTTTTATTCTGGTTCACCATTCCGATTACATTTTATGCATTCATCAATAACCTGGAAGAATGCACCATGAGCGTTTTTGTACTTGCAGCAACCGTTCATTTATTACGTGCGCTCCATACAAAACAAGGTGAAACGCTGCATTTAATTCTTGCCGGGTTAATGATCCTGCTTGCAGGTTTAACCAAAGGTGTGCAGGGAATGTTTTTGCTTGCCGCACCGTTCGTATGGTTCATCAGTGTGCGCGATAAAAATTTTATGGGAATGATCCGCCAAAGTTTTTTGGTAGCGCTGGTGCCTGTTTTATTTGTGATCTATGCCTGGTTTGTTCCTGCCGTTCATAGTAGTTTCGCCGCTTATTTCAGTGCGCGTTTTGTAGCAACATTCAATCATTCGCATGATACTTCCGGATCACGTTTTCATATTTTATTTGAATTGCTTCAAGGCATAATCGGCCTCCTGGTGATGCTTGGAATTATCCTGTTTACAACAAAAAACAGGTTTGCTGTTTCAAAGGGCTGGAGAACGCATAAGAAGCTGATCCTGTTTTTTGCATGTGTTGCGGTCACAGGAATTTTTCCGCTCATGATCACCTTAGAACAGCGCGGATTTTACCTCGTTCCCGCTTTGCCTTTCATTGCATTCGCCGCCGCATTAATTGTAGCGCCAAACGTAGAGCTGATGCGGACAAGATTGAAAAACCGAAGGAAGCTTACCGCTTTTATCCGTGTTTTCGGAATGCTATTAACCGTTGGAGCGATTGTTTCAGGCGTTTTATTGGCAGGAAAACCCAAAAGAGACCGCGACAAGCTTGAGGATCTTGCCTTAATTGCTTCTCAAACGGGTGAGAATGAAATTATCGCAGCAAATCACAGCGTAAAGGAAGATTGGGGATTGAATACCTATGCCATGCGCAAATACGGAATTACCATAAAAGAAGATCTTTCATTGGAAAATGAATGGCTCCTTTTGCAAAAAGCCGATACTGTTCCCGAAGGTTTTCAGCAGGTTTCTATTTCAACGAGCATTTACAATCTGTACAGAAAAGCACGTTAAAGCACATTTACTTCTCTTTCCAGCGTTATCCGGAAGGTTTTTACCCCTTTTTGCCCGTTCCTTTCCTGTCGCTTTTACTATCTTTGCGCGCTCAATCAGCAGTCCTTCGTATAATGAAAAAGTACCCTGAATACTCGTCCCTGAATCTTCCGTCAATCGCGGAAAGCGTGCTAGCGGACTGGGACAAAAATCAAATTTTCGAGAAAAGCATCAGCAGCCGCGAAGGAGCTGAGCCATTTGTGTTTTATGAAGGACCTCCTTCTGCCAATGGAATTCCGGGTATTCACCACGTAATGGCGCGTGCGATGAAAGATATTTTTTGTCGCTACCAAACCTTAAAAGGAAAACAGGTAAAACGTAAAGCCGGCTGGGATACACACGGATTGCCGATTGAATTGAGCGTAGAAAAAACGCTTGGCATTACCAAAGAAGATATCGGGAAGAAAATTTCGATTGAAGAGTACAACAAAGCATGCCGCACCGAGGTGATGAAATACACACATCTCTGGGAAGACGTGACAAAAAAAATGGGCTATTGGGTGGATATGAGCGATCCGTATATCACCTATGAGAATAAATATATTGAAAGTGTCTGGTGGCTGTTGCAAAGCCTGTACAAAAAGGAATTGATGTACAAAGGATATACGATTCAACCGTATTCTCCTGCTGCCGGAACAGGTTTGTCATCGCACGAATTAAATCAGCCGGGATGTTATCGCCCGGTGAAAGATCGTACGGCTACGGCACAATTCAAATTAATTCAAGATTCAAGATTCAAGATTCAAGATTCTGTAGGCGTTGTTTACATCTTAGCATGGACGACAACTCCGTGGACATTGCCTTCGAATACTGCTTTGGCGGTTGGAGAAAAAATAACATACGCTGCGGTTAAAACATTTAACCCGTTTACACACGAAGCGATCACGGTTATTCTTGCGAAAGATTTAGTTGGAAAATATTTTGCAGAGAAAAATGCAGAATTGAAATTCGAAGATTATAAAGCGGGTGATAAAGCAATTCCGTTTCAAATTCTTTCTGAGATCAAAGGCGCTGATCTTGTCGGAATAAAATACGAGCAGCTGCTTCCTTATGCGTTGCCACATGAAAATGCGGACCAGGCATTCCGTGTGATTGCAGGAGATTTTGTTTCTACGGAAGATGGAACAGGAATCGTACACATTGCGCCTACGTTTGGTGCGGATGATATGCGCGTGGCGAAAACTGCCGGTGTTCCGCCAATGTTAGTGCTGGATGAAAATAAAAAAGCAGTTCCGTTAGTGGATCTGCGCGGAAAATTCCGTCCTGAAATTAAGGATGAGCAATTCGGTTTTGCAGGCGAATTTGTGAAGGAAGATTTTCTTTCTGATAAACAAAAAGAGGAAGAGCTCGCAAAACAAAAAGAATACATGAAGTTTCTCATCAAGGATACATCGAAGCTGAATTACCTCAGCGTGGATGAACGACTTGTTTTGAAATTACAGAACGAAGGAAAACTTTTCAAGAAAGAAACCTACGAGCATAATTACCCGCATTGCTGGAGAACCGACAAGCCGATTTTATATTACCCGCTTGACAGTTGGTTCATCAAAGCTTCTTCCATGAAAGAACGCATGGCGGAATTAAATAAAACTATCAACTGGAAACCGGAAAGCACAGGAACAGGTCGCTTTGGTGAATGGTTGAATAATTTGCAGGATTGGAATTTATCCCGCTCCCGTTTTTGGGGAATTCCATTGCCGATCTGGAAAAGCGAAGATCATACGGAAGTGGTTTGTCTTGGTTCTGCGGAAGAATTGAAGAATGAGATTGAGCGTTCGATCAAAGCTGGTTTCATGACAAAAAATCCATTGGCTGATTTTACGCCGGGAGATTTTTCAAAAGAGAATTATAACACATTCGATCTGCATCGTCCATATGCAGATGATATTTTCCTTGAGCGGAATGGCAAAAAATTATTCCGTGAGCCCGATCTTATTGACGTTTGGTTTGATTCAGGTTCCATGCCGTATGCGCAATTGCATTATCCGTTTGAGAACAAAGAATTGATCGATCAGAAGAAATATTTCCCTGCTGATTTCATTGCAGAAGGCGTGGATCAAACGCGTGGATGGTTTTATACGCTGCATGCGATTTCAACCATGTGCTTTGATTCTGTTGCTTATAAAAACGTTATTTCAAACGGATTGGTGCTCGACAAAAACGGCAATAAAATGTCGAAACGTTTGGGCAATACCGTTGATCCATTCGTGACGCTTGAAAAATACGGTCCGGATGCCA
>JBKJMR010000461.1:0-6414 GCA_046596275.1 Bacteroidia bacterium
TGTCATTAAGTTAAGGGAATCCAGTGAGTGCAAACTAATTCAATCCTAATTCAGGGGAGAGAACAGGTCGCACCTACGGCGCCTTATTTTAAGCCGGGGTTTTTTTATAGACAGCACGCACCTACGGCGCTGGTAAAGTTCAATATGAAATTAGCGCCGTAGGTGCGTGCTGTCTATAATCTAATGCTGCAAAAAAACCTTGAGCGCCGTAGGTGCGACCTGTTCTCTCCTTCACCGAATTGATGGACAGACAAAAATGCTCTTAACTTAATGACATTGTCCGATGGGACTTAAATTAAATAATCTCAAAAACAAAAAGGTGTCCATCTCACGATGAACACCTTTTCTTATTTCTAATTTCCAATTTCTACTTCTGCACCGAAACTTTAATCATTCGCTGTGCATCTACAGAAGTCAAACGAACCATATAAATTCCATTTGCCATTTCATCTAATGAAACTGCACTTGTAAATCCTGCGGTAACGTTGTTCTCTTGTGAAGCATAAACAACACGTCCCTGCAAATCGAGCACTTCGATTTTCACATCACCAATGTTTGCATTGATAGCAATTGTGAAATCTCCGTTGTTCGGATTCGGGAAAACACTCACGCTGTTCTCCAATGTATTTTCTTCAACACCAACACATGCATTTACAGTGATGTTAACTGAAGCTGAACCTTCGCAGCCGGTTGAGTCTGTGTAATAATAAGTAACTACACCCTGCCCGAGGCCTGCAACGGCCGGGTTAAAAGTAGATGCTTGTGCACCGGTACCAAACCACATTCCACCCGCCGGGCTTCCTGTAAGTAAAGTATTTGCATCATCAATGCACATTACAGTTGAAGCAGCTGATCCGAAAACGGCCGGGAATGGAATTATAGTGAGCGTAATGTCATCTGTGTTTGTGCAGCCATTTGCATCTGTTCCTGTTACGGTGTATGTAGTTGTAGATGACGGAGTAAAAGGAACGCCATCGATCACGCCACCTGTCCAGGTGTAAGAATTTGCGCCGTAGCCTGTCAATGTTACTGATGTGCCGGCACAAAAAGTAGTGGTTTGTGTATAGGCGATAATGTTTGGCAACGGAAATACATTCACGGTGATCGCATCTGTATTTACGCAACCATTTACGTCGGTTCCTGTTACAGTGTATGTATCAGTTACAGGAGGATTGAAAGCAACGTTATCGGTTACTGATCCTGTCCATGTGTAAGTTGATGCGCCGCTGCCACTTAATGTTACAGGAGAACCCGGACATACCGCTGCTGCTGTTGAATTAGCAACAACTGTCGGAAGTGTATATACAGTTACAGTAATTACGTTTGAACCCATGCAACCATTTGTGTCTGTTCCTGTAACCGTGTATGTATTGGTAGCTACCGGAATGAAAGCAACGCTATCAGTAACCGATCCTGTCCATGTGTAAGTTGATGCGCCGCTGCCGGTTAGTGTTACAGGAAATCCCGGACATACCGCCGGAGCTGTTGTATTAGCAACAACTGTCGGAAGCACATTTAAGGTTATAGTAATTGCATCTGTATTCACACAACCGTTTCCATCTATTCCGGTAACTGTATATGTATCAGTTACTGTTGGAGTGAAAGGAACGTTATCGGTCACTGAGCCTGTCCATATGTAAGATGATGCACCGCTGCCACTCAATGTAACAGGGGAACCTGTGCATATTGCCGGTGAAGTTGCATTAGCAACAACTGCAGGTAACGAGTTTACAGTAATGAATTGGGTTGAAGTATTAGTACAACCATTTCCATCTGTTCCTGTTACTGTGTATGTGGTTGTTGATGGCGGTACAAAAGCAACTGCATCCTGAATTCCACCCGACCAGGAATAGCTTACTGCTCCCGTTCCGCTGAGTGTTACGCTATCGCCTGAACATACTGTAGATGCAGGAGATGAAGTTGAACTTACCGGAGGAGCCGGAAGAATAGAAAGCGTGAATGTAGAAGGAGCACTTGATCCGCATGAATTGTCTGCAGTTACAGTAATGTTTCCTGAAGTGTTGCCGGTAAGAACAGTAATGCTTGTTGTTCCCTGCCCGCTTTGAATGATTGTTCCTGAAGGAGCAGCCCATGTATAAGAAGTTGCTCCCGGAACCGCTGAAATGGAATAACCTGTTGTGCTTCCTTCGCAAATTGTACCTGTTCCTGTTATTGCTGCGGGTGCAGCTGGTAATCCAATCGGATTCGTTACACCTGCAACCCAAAGCAATGCGTTTGCCATGAGTAATCCACCTTGTGTTGATGAAAGCCAGAAATCACTTCGTACATCGCTGGAAGGAGGGTAGAAATTCAAATCAGCACGACGAACGTTCAATGGACCAACATTTTGCTTTTGTGCAACCAGCCAATCACCGTTACTCCAGTTTGCAACAAATGTAGCACCCGGAGCAAGCGTGTTTGAGTTGGAACGGTAGGAGCTTGAACCACCATTAAAAGTAGAAACGCCCTGGATGATCGGGTGACATGGCTCAAGGACTGTTCCATATGTAAGTGTAGGACTGCTTAACTGTCCATTAGCTGGAACAATTACCTGGTAAGTTGTTGTATTAAAGTTACCGCCTACAAGTACGCTTGCATTTGCGAAAACACAATTCACAACTCCTCCACCACCGTCAATATATTGTGCAAGATTATTTCCGAATGTAACCGGATCCATACAACCATAATCTGTGTAAACAAGCACAGCGTCGAAGCCCTGGAGATAAGCTAACGTTGGTGTTCCTGTGGAATAAAGATTGTAGGTGGTAACAGTATTAAAGCTTCCTGTAGCAATCAATTTATTCTGTACATCATCAAGCCATGTTTGTGGTGATGCAGCGCCGCATACGAGCACGTCTGTTTGAGCAAATGCTGTAGTAGTCGTTAATGAAAACAAAGCGACAGCTACAACAATTTTCATTCTAAGAAAAGAGTAGATTTTTTTCATTTGTCTGATTATTTTGAAACTGTGAATGTGATTACCGGCTCACCCGAAGCAATACGAAAAGCAAGTGTAGGATCTGTAAACGAATTTACTGTACCGCCTGCTTTTAAAAAGAAATTTCCTCCCACACCATTTTCTGCATCGCTGACATTCCAATCGATAGTTGCATCTGAACCTGTATTATTTACAAAACGCAGGTAAACGCCATTACCGCTTCCCATTTGATCAATTTTGTAATAGCAGCTCACGCCATTCTTCGTCTCGAGCAATGTCCATTCCTTTTCAACTTTTTGAGTTGTTGCAACAGAATAATTTGCTGCGGCAGGCATTGCTGTTGACATTCCCATCACCAATAGCGACAACAGGCATGTCAGTTTAATCTTTCGTAGTTTCATTTGTTTGGATTTAGAATTGCTAAGATAGCCAAATTTGAAAAATGCAGCTGGTAATTTTCAAACAATTTTGAGGCTTATCAACTATCATTAATGCAGAAATGACCTTGTTAAAGGGTGTACCAGCTGTTCCAAAATTAAAAGGTGTCCACTAAAAATGAACACCTTTTAAGCTGAGTTATAGTATTTACTTCTGAACTGAAACTTTTATCATTTGCTGTTCTTCCGAACTTGTCAAACGAACAAGATACATTCCATTCGCCATTTCGGACGAGGAAGAACAATTGCAACAGGCGGATTAAAGAGGCCGGCAACCCACAACAATGCATTCGCCATAAATTATACGCCCTGGGAAGTGTTATCCCATAAATCAGAACGCGCGCTCATGGAGGAAGTTGATTAATTAGTGGATTGGGGCTGAGGAAGAAAAACAAACTACGATTTTTGAATTCGCCATCGTAGTTTGTCAATAAAAGTACACCTGTCGTGACTCGAACACGAAACCGTCGGTTTAGAAAACCGATGCTCTATCCAGTTGAGCTACAGGTGCGTAAATGATAAACGGAGGCACTTTAAAACCCGTAAATCAAATTCCGTGCAAAGCTAACAAAATCGCAGGAAAACGAAGGACAGAATTTCTAATTTCGCATATGGCAATTTCTCAAACACCTCCTCCACCCTATTACGCTGTAATTTTCACCTCCATACGCACGGAAAGTGAAAAGGATTATGCAGAAATAGCTGAACGAATGGCATCGCTGGCCAAACAGCAGCCGGGTTATCTCGGACATGAAAGCGCGCGGGAGGAAACCGGGATTACGGTTTCTTACTGGAAAGATCTGGAATCAATAAGAAGCTGGAAAATGAATACCGAACATTTATTCGCGCAGAAAAAAGGGCGGGAAGAATTTTATGCAAGCTATAAAGTGCGGATTGCTAAAGTGGAGAGGGATTATGCAAATTTCAAATGAGTAAATTCCAAATGTGCAAATTTCAAATGTGTGGATGTGTGGATGTGCAGATTAAATTGTGATAGTTATTTTCTTCGGGTGAACTCAATAAAATCTGAATAAAATCCGTCTTTAGAACCGCAAAAGAAAAAAGTAATTCCACCGGGAGTTGTGATTTTTCGCATTGTATTGGAACCATAATATTGTGAGGATTGTGACCAGCTTTTACCGCCATCATAAGAAATACAGGTTCTCGAACTTCCGGTTGCTTTAATTGAAGTTTGTATTGTACCGCGGTAGATAAATTCAACACATGAAAAATAGCCCTGAACATTTTTATCGGGTGCGTTCCATGTTTTACCTCCATCGGAAGTTGAAAATATATTGTTTCCGGTTAATGAATCGTTCAAATAATCGCCGCCAACAATAATTCCATTCATTGTATCTAAAAATGCCAGAGAAAAAATCCCCTGTGATGATTTTCCCTGCAACATCGGCGTAGTAAAAACTTCCCAGTGATGGCCGTAATCTCTCGAATGCCACAATCTGGAAACACTTCCACCGGTTGCAATATAAACGTGTCCACCAGGAAGTGTTCTGATCGTTGTTCCGCTTGCTGCGAATGATGCTTCTCCGTTTTGCAATTGCGGACGATCTTCAAAAGGAATTTCTTTCCATGTTTTTCCTGCATCAAACGTTTCGGATAAATACATTCTTCCATTTACGGGATCTCCGAAAATCAGTCCATGCTTATTATCCCAAAAATCTATTCCGTCAAAAAACATTGCGCTGTCTTTACTTGAGAAAGTTGTTGTCCATGATTTTCCTGCATTCGTTGTAAACAAAATTGTTGCAGGAAATCCAGCATTCGCGATCACAGCATTTTTTTTATCAAATGCATAAATGCTTCTGAAATCAGATTTTTCAAATCCTTTTACCTGGTTCCAATTCCACTTTTTTCCACCATCATTCGAATTTCCAACGAGTCCTTTTCTGCCGCTCACCCAAACGATTTTTTCACTGACTGCAGAAAGTCCGCGGAAACCGGAACTTACGGAATCAGCGAGCTGCGCTAAATTTTGAGAGGAGAGGAAAGTTGTGAAAGAAATAAAAATCAGGGAGAGAATATATTTTTGGCGCATGGTTTTAAAGATAACCATTTTCTGATTTCTCGCAGAGTGCGCTAAGCTCGCGGAAAGCTCGCGGAAATTTTCTCGTCTCAAGTCTAAAATCTCAAGTCTAAATTCTCAAGTCTAACATCTCACGTCTGATTTGAGTAACTTTATCTTCTAATTAAAAATCTTATTTATGGAAATGCAATATCGTCGTTTAGGGAAAAGTGGTTTACAGGTTAGCTTACTTTCATTCGGGTCGTGGGTAACTTTCGGGTCTCAAATCGGAGATGAAACGGCTGAAAAATGCATGAAGCTTGCCTATGATAATGGTGTTAACTTCTTCGATAATGCAGAAGCTTATGCAAGCGGAAAATCGGAAGTGGTGATGGGAAATATCCTGAAGAAAATGGGATGGGATCGCTCCAGCTATATTGTTTCTACTAAAGTTTTCTGGGGCGGAAAAAAACCGACACAGCTCGGACTTTCACGTAAACATATTGTGGATGCTTGTCACAACGGATTAAAACGTTTGCAGGTTGATTACCTCGATTTATATTTCTGTCATCGTCCTGATCCGAATACTTCCATTGGTGAAACTGTTCGTGCAATGCATGACCTGATCTCACAGGGAAAAGTATTGTACTGGGGCACTTCGGAATGGAGCGCAAAACAAATTGAAGAAGCGTATCTTTTCGCAAGCGATTATAATTTGCATGCGCCGACCATGGAGCAGCCGCAATACAATCTTTTTTACCGCGATCGTTTTGAAGTTGAATATTCAGACCTGTTCAAAACCCGCGGGATGGGAACAACAATCTGGTCGCCGACTGCTTCGGGATTGCTGACGGGAAAATATAATGATGCAACGCCGGATGACACACGCATTTCACGTCCGGGAATGGAATGGCTGAAAGAAAAAATTGTTGGCGCTGATGCAAAAAGCAATTTAGAAAAAGCAAAAAAGTTTACCGATTTCGCAGCGGAGCTTGGAACCACAGGAGCATGTCTCGCGG
>JBKJMR010000657.1:0-5171 GCA_046596275.1 Bacteroidia bacterium
TTGCCACTTGCCACCCGTCACTTTTTCCTAACGTGAATCACATACCGGAAACCGATCGTACAGTGTTGCTCTGCCGGATCAACGAAACGTTTCGGATTTATTCCGGCTTCATTTCTAAGCGAGCCTGGTCTTCCGCTGAAACGTTCATCGTACCAATTTGCGCCGCGCACAAGCCTTCCGTTTTTTGCATTTCCTTTATCGTAAAGCATTTCAATCTGTTTTGCAAGCTTTGTGCTTTCGCTTGTGTCTGCATCAAGCACAGCAAGATGTTTATCAAAGAAAGGCTTCCAGTTTTCTGCATACGATTCCATCATCCATTCCGAAACATTTCCATCCATCCACGAAATTCCAAGCGGGTCGAGATGTTTTGTTCCTGTTTCATTGTCTTTGTTTTTTTCATGGACAAGATCAGCAGGACCGGTATGAAAATATCCATCCCTGATGTAATCGCCAGGATAGTATTCATCTTTAGTAAATAAATTCTTCAGGTAATTCGGCCGCTGGTAAGGATCATCATGACCAGGCCAGCTAATACCGAGGTTTGTTATCCAATCCCTGGTGGGGTCGTTCCAAAAATCATAAACAGGTTCCTTGCCCGTTTTTTCCGCTGCTAAAACAATATCCCATTGTATATCGGAAGGCAGTGTATATTCAATTTCATAAGGAATATTTTCTGCATCCAGTTGGCGCTGGTGAAAGTGCGTTTTCCAGTCAAGAAATGCCATTGCCTGGAACCAGCTGACACCAACTACAGGATAATTATCATAAGCCGGATGCCAGAAATACATATTCGACATTGGCTCATTGTATGAAAAGCTGAAATCCTTTACCCATGATAAAGTGTCCGGATAAACATAGATTGAATTTTTTCTTAACGCTTTTACCGCCGGCGAATTTGCATTGAAGAAATTGTAATTATACACTTCCTTATAATCTTCCGTCGGGGTCGAATTACGAACGATTCTGAATTTTTTTCCGTGAAGCGTTATTTGTTCACCCGAATTATCCTTCGGGTCTTTTACTTCTATAGTATCAATCTTCGTGATTTTAATTGGCTTATCTGCATATCCATTGGAAGCGCGCACCCAATTCACAAATTCGCGGTATTCCTTATTGGTTACTTCATATTTCCTGAAATAAAAGGGTGTCGTTGCAATGCTAAGCGCCTGTTGAGGCATCTCAGTTAATTGAAGATGGCGAATGGTATGACCGTTTATTGTATCTGTTTTGAACATTACGCTATCGGGATTAGCATACTCAATCATTTGCCATGGCATTCGCCAGCTATTCCTGGAATGAATTCCATATTTCTGTGAAATGGAATAATATTCTCCGAAATTAAAGTAAAGCATATCTGCAACGCTGCTGCTTTTAAATGGTTCACCCGCATAATAAGAAACGGGAATCAGATGCTCCAGCGAAGAATACATAACCCCGGGTAAAAGCCCCGCAACTTCAAAAGTATCTTTCACCTTTTTATAATTTTCAGGCGATGCTTTTGCACCAAATGCTGGTCCCGGAATTTCAACTTTTTCACCAAACTCTTTTCCTTCATACCAGTTTTTCTCAATAGGAATATGAGTATCGGGAGAGACAAAATGTTCTTTTTTATCTTTTGCATTTTTATTTTGTAACGTATCACTAACAACAGAATCATTCGCAAAAATTCCGAATGACGTGTTGGATGAAATAGTTTGTGCTGTAGTTTTTTCATCTGCAACAGAAGTATCGCCTGCTATCGCGGGAGAAGATTCATTTGCATTATTTCCCGGTTGATGCGAAGAAATAATTTGATTTCCTGAATTCGCTCTATAGATCAGCACCGACGCAGAAATTAAAAACAATAAAATAATCCCATTCAGCCAGAATTTTCCAAAGCCACGACGTTTGATAAATGCATTTTCCAGCTTTTGAATCAATTCGTTTTCGCGATTGGAAAGTGGAATGGTTTCTTCGGTGCGATTAAAAATAATAGCTGCGTTCATCGTCAATGTATTTTGAGTGAATTCGTCGGGGTTATTATCCATTACAAACTGCCTGAGCAAATTGTCCAGTTCATGTTCATCTATATGCAAAGGAATATTCTTCATCCTTTTAATTTTTCGTTCATGCGTTTTGTCAATGCCGCTTTTAATCGCGAGTAATAAACCTTGAGCTGATCTTCCGGACGCTTTACAAATTTTGCAATCTCCGAATAAGGCATATCCTGGCTGCGCAACAATAAAAGCATACGCTCCCAGTCTTCTAATTTTTCCAGCTCTTCTTTCAGCAAAACCATTTTCACAGAATTTATTTCCGGCGATTCTTCTACGATTTCCGGCTCACTATAATTTTCATTCGCATCAGCAGCATTTACAATGTCCAGGCTCTCTTTCGCTTTTTTATTATCACGATAATATTGTCGCAGGTAATTGACAAATACTTTGAAAATAAAAGAGCTGTAATTTTTTTCCGACTCGAACGAATAATTAGACGTTGTGTCAAGCACTTTATAAAGCGTTTTGTAAATCAACTCCCACGCTTCATCTTCAGTGAGCTTCCAGCTATGAACGGCGTAACCAAACAATTTTTTCCCGTACCGCTCATACAGCAGTGCAATGCTTTCTTTGTCCTTGCGGGCAATGGTTTTATAGATTTCGTTTTCGTTTTGCTTCACAGGAGCATGCGCCTTTATCTATATAATCCAAACAGGTAACAGGGAAGGAAAATTGTCTTAGCGGGGAAAGTTTGGACGAAAATCACGCATTTGCATTACACCGGGCGTGAGGGCAAAAAGAAAGCAGGCGAAAGTAAAAAGGAATTATTTTTTATCCGGAAGACGTTCCTGCGAGGAGACTGGCGGGCCTTGTACGAAGACATAAGGCAGCATGTCTACCGAAGGATTCACATTGATTGTGATCGATTCTACACTTCCCTTTTCGATTTTGAGCGTTGCAATATTAATACCCCACATAGAAGTATTGAATGTGCAGAGAAAACGATTGTTGCCAATGTATTCTAATTTTCCAAGCATGGCAGGATGATGCTCAAACGTTGCTGCAATCTTTCCACCATCTGATGTGATGTTCATCTTTCCGTACACATCGTTATAATAGCTGCCGGCAAGATCTTTAATCGAAACAGGAAGTGGAATTTTCAACGCAACACTATCCTGCATAATTTTATTTTGCTTTTCATTTGCAGCCAATCCTTTTTTTGTGCGCGCAGAAGAAATTGCCGCATAATTCTGATAAGGCAAACCCATATACGCATCAATGATCTGCTTTCGGAGATCGCCGTACATTGTTGCATTATCGCTGTTGATCAAAACAGTTATGCCAAGATTTAATTCGGGAATAAAACAAACGGTGGAAAGAAATCCATCTGCGCCACCATCGTGATAGAAAACCTGCTTGCCATTATAATCATAAGAAAACCAACCAAGGCAATACGTTGTAAAATGTGTTGCGGATGAACCACGGCCTTCTACGATAGTTTGCTGGCGACGTGTTTCTTTCAGCACTGAAAATGGAACAACTTGTTTTCCCGCATACCTTCCGCTGTCGAGCTGCATCAATAACCAGTGCGAAAGATCTTTCACACAAGAATTCATCGAAGCAGCCGGACCAAGATTATCTACTTTATCAGGTTGGAATGAAAGGAGTTTTCCCTGGTACCACGTGTGCGGCAAACAAGCATTTCCATCAGCAGTGAGCGCGGCATGTGTTGTAGAGGTTCTGCTCATCTGCAATGGATCAAAGAAATTAATTTTTAAAAATGCATCCCAGGTTTGACCCGTAACAAGCGGAATAATCTCTCCTGCGGTTAAGTAAGCGGCATTGCAATAACCGAACTTCGCGCGTAATCCAAATACCGGTTTTTGAGTTGCCATTGCTGCAATGATCTGCTGACGTGTCAGATTGGAATTCCAATTCAGAAAATCGCCCTGGAATGTTTGCAATCCGATACGATGACAAAGCAAGTCGCGGATCGTAATTTGTTTTGTTGGGTATTCATCGTACAAACGAAATCCCGGCATCCATTTTAAAACGGTATCATCGAGTGATAATTTTTTTTGTTGTGCAAGCAATGCAAGTGAAGTAGCGGTGAATGCTTTTGTGCAGGAAGCGATTTGGAATAAAGTGGAATCGTTTACTTTTTTGTCTTTCCCGGTTTCTGTTACGCCATATCCTTTTGAAACAATCACTTTTCCGTCTTTCACAATTGCAATCGCAAGTCCGGGAAGATTTTGCGCAGCCATTTCACGTTGAATATATTTGTCAAGTGAATCGGTTACGAATGCGGGTTGCTTTTGGGAGAAGCCCGCGATTGAAAATAATACGAATAAAAGAAAGCAGGAGTATTTTTTCATCGCAGGGAGTTTTGGAATGATTTCGAATTTACAAAAGAGGAAAGACTTAAGCTAGAAATACAAATCGATCAATTCCCGCACACATCCTTCGCCGCCTTTTTTTGTCAGCACAACATTCACCAAATTTTTAACCGCATCCACTGCATCGGCCGGACAACAGCTGAAGCCTACCGCTTTGATTATATCTTCATCATTGATATCATCGCCAATAAAACAAATTTCCGAGGGTGTGATTTTCAAAAGCTCACACCATTTCTGCAACGTTTCAAGTTTCGGAATGGAAGAAACTTCTACATGCTCAATTAAAAGCCGCTCGGCTCTTCTTGCAATTAAATTATCTGTAAATCCATGTGAAATAATTCCTGTCATTATACCGCGCTTTACTAAGCGACGCATTCCTAAACCATCTTTCGCATTGAATTTTTTGAAATCATCACCTGCTTCGGTGTAATACATACCGCCGTCTGTCAGTACGCCATCAATATCTGTGATAAACATTTTGATGTTCTTGCTGCGTTGATCTTCTCTTAACTCAATATCTGTTTTCAGAATCAAATCGGTTGTCAATGCAAAATGATTCGCGATCACAGGAATTTCATCCGGGAAAGGACGTGCAAGATCTTTTATTCCGAGAGCGGAAGAAAGTTTTCCTGCCTCAAGATTATTCTTGTGGAGGAGAAAAGAAATGTTTGCGGCGTAAAGACTCATTTCGTTTTATTATTAACCCTCAAAGGGTTTCAAACCCTTTGTGGGTTAATAATAAAACGAAATGAGTCTTTACGCCGCAAACATTTCTTTTCTCCTCCACAAGAATAATCTT
>JBKJMR010000095.1:0-3274 GCA_046596275.1 Bacteroidia bacterium
CTTTTTGCCAGGGAAATAATGTAACGCTTACTGCTTCGGGTGGATTTAATTATCTCTGGTCGACCACTGCAATAACTACTGCTATCACAGTGAACACAGGAGGAATGTACACCGTAACATCTTCAAATTCTTGTGGAAGTGTAACTGCGCAACAGCTCATCACCGTATTACCATTACCGACTGCAACAATTACTGCATCTGGTCCGCTTACATTTTGCCAGGGCGACAGTGTGACATTAACAGCAGCCGGCGGAATAGCTTATACCTGGAGCACCGGAGATACGAGCGCAACGATCACTGTTAATGCAGCGGGAACTTATACTGTGATCACTGCAAATACTTGCGGAACTGCTACTGCACAACAAAGCGTAACAGTACTTGCATTACCGGGCGCATCCATTTCAGCTTCTGGTCCAACCACTTTTTGTGAGGGAGATGTTGTGACACTCACAGCCTCGGGAGGAAGCAGCTATTTATGGAGTAATGGAAACTCTACTTCTACTATCACTGTAAATACTGCAGGAACTTATTCCGTTGTTGTAACGAACACTTGCGGAAGCGCATCTGCATCGCAGGTGGTGAACATACTTCCATTACCGGTTGCGCAGGTAAATGGAACTATTTCAATTTGTCCGGGACAACAAACAACACTAACTGCATCCGGTGGTACAACTTATTTGTGGAGCAATGGTGCAACAACAAATACCATTACAACCGGCACGCCGGGAAATTATTTTGTTATCGCCAGCAATGCATGTGGAAGTGATACAGCACAAATCACAGTTACTTCGTCTTCCGTTGTTGCATCCTTCACAGCTACTCCCGATTCAGGTGCTGTGCCATTAGTTGTAAGCTTTACTGATAACAGTGTAAATGCATTTTCATGGAGCTGGGATTTTGGTGATGGAAATAATTCTTCTGTAGCAGATCCATCCAATGTTTTCCAGGAGCCGGGAACTTACATGGTTATTCTGACTGTTACCAATGTGAATGGTTGTACAGATACATCCACAGCTTTTATAATTGTTTCTGATGTTGATGCAATAATTGAAATACCGAATGTGTTTACACCAAACGGAGATGGAACCAATGATATGTTCATGATCAGGACGGAAGGGTTAGCTGATTTTCATTTGGAAATTTATGATCGCTGGGGTGTTTTGCTAAGCACAATAAATACTACCGGAGCAGGTTGGGATGGAAGAACAACTTCGGGATCAGCTGCAACAAATGGAACTTACTATTACACTTTTTCAGCGAAGGGATATAACGGAAAAGAATACAATACAAAAGGGTTCTTCACTTTACTACAATAGCGTTTTACAAAGTAGCGGCTTTTTGATTGTACAGCATCTGAACATTTTTATAGAGAAAAGCTAAATATTATTTGACATTGATTGCAGGATAGCTTAACGCAGCACATTTACTTTTGTAACAATTAATTGCATTGCGATTTATATAAGTGAAAATCCTACAGGATAATTCTTCTATCCGAAACCACTTATAAATTACACATTACACATTTTAATTTCTACTAAAACATTTTGACATGAGAACACTGGTTCACAATTATTCATTCCTCTCCCGCTATGCCCGGTTGTTAATTATACTAATTGGAGTGCTTGCCCCGTCACTGAAAACAGCAGCACAATCGTTTGCTCCGACAAATATTTATTCCGGCTGGAATGGAAGCTCTGCATTTGTTACTGTACCAACTGCTACAGGGTTAACTTTTTCACAGTTTTCACGTGGGCCCGGGATCGGATCTGCTTCACCTGTTACGAGCGGAATAACTTCGAATGGCTGGGATGGACCAACTTCTCTTACCGCAGCAGAAGCAGCAAATAAATATTTTACTTTTTCAATTACTTCAAATGCAACGAATGCATTTAGTGTTACAAGTATTCTTTTCGCACTTCAACGCAGCGGCACTGGTCCGCAGAATTTCCAGCTGGAATGCAGCGTCAACGGTGGACCATTTGCATTATTTGGAAATGCATTTTCGAACACCTCCACTTCCGCATTTGTTTCCACAGTCACTGCTGCTACTCCTGTATTTGTTGCAGCCGGACAGAATGTCGTTTTTCGTTTATATGCATGGAATGCTTCCGGTGCTACGGGAACATTTCGCATAAACAATAATACCGCTGTTAATGGCGCTGTTTATTCGTTGATCACAACAAGCGTTGCAAGCGCACCGTTTTGTGTCAGTGCTGCTGCCGGTGATTCTGTGAATGTGAATTACACGTCAACAGGTGCTTACACAACAGGAAATGTTTTTACCACACAGCTATCTGATGCTACAGGCAGCTTTGCATCACCGGTGAATATCGGAACACTTGCAGGGAATACCCCAACCGGAACTATAAGTGCTTTCATTCCCGCAGGAACTACGCTTGGATCTGGTTATCGCATTCGTGTTATTTCAAACAGTCCTGCAATTGACGGTGTTGATAATGGTTCGAACTTAATAATCGGCGGCGTAGATTTTTCTACAGCTGTAACTCCGCTTTCTTGTAATGCAGCAGGTGATGGTACGATTGCATCAACTATTATTACCGGCGCATCTCCTTTTTCTTATTTATGGTCGACAAGCGCAACTACATCTTCTGTGAACGGATTAGCTGCAGGTACTTATTCACTTACAGTAACAGATACAGCAGGATGTTCGATGTCAGCCTCAGTAAATGTTACTGAACCACCTGCAATTATAGTTACAGCGACACCTGCTCATGTCACCTGCAACAGTGGAACGAATGGCGCAATTACGCTTTCGGTCAATGGAGGAAACTCTCCTTATTCCTATTCGTGGAGCAACAATACAACAACACAAAATATCAGTGGATTAGCGGCAGGAAATTATTCTGTTACAGTAACAGACAATGGTGGTTGCAGCAATACTGCTTCCGTTACAATTACAGAGCAAACAGCAATTTCCATTTCATCATCAACAACGAATGTAAATTGCAATGGTGGAAATGATGGCAGTGCAAATCTTGCTGTGAGTGGTGGAACTGCTCCTTATTCTTATTCATGGAGCAACAGTGCAACCACTCAGAATATTTCCGGACTTACAGCAGGAACTTATTCAGCGGTGATCACTGACAATAATGGTTGTGTGCAAAATGCTTCGGTTACAATTGCAGTTGGCTCTGTAATTGTAACCGAAGCATTTTGCACACAGCCATTATTGTCAATGATCACCGCTGAATAAGTTCCTGCTGTAAGTCCGGAAATATTTTGAGTGGTTAAACTATTGCTCCATGAATAGGAA
>JBKJMR010000172.1:0-6662 GCA_046596275.1 Bacteroidia bacterium
TCGCGAGAAATTTGCAGATCAACGAATACGATAAGGGCACGCATTATAATCATGAGCCTAAACGTGACCGGAAATTATTGCTGAACAAGCATGAATTAAAAAAGCTGGAAGGCGCATTAAAAGATCAGGGGTTGACCATTGTGCCTTTGCGTTTATTTATTAATGAAAAAGGCTGGGCAAAGCTGGAAATTGCGCTCGCTAAAGGAAAGAAGCTCTTCGACAAACGCGATGATATCAAGAAAAAAGATCTGCAGCGGGAAACGGCGAGGAAATTTAAATAAGGAAAGATATCCTTGCATGGGATCTGGTAATCTGGTAATCTGGTAACTGGATAATTGAGGGAAGGGAAAATTTAAAAAAGTAAATGCCGCATGAACTTAGATTCATGCGGCATTTACTTTTTTATTTTAATTCACTGCGTCAATAGATCATCAACAGAAATTTCCGCGCCTTACATTTTTTTAAATTACCCAGTTACCAGATCACCAGATCACTGCTTAGTACATATTCTCACTTCGACAGTGTATATGTGCTAAACCAAAAAACCCCGCCGAAGCAGGGTTTTTTGTCAAAATTGTCTTTCGACTTACTGACTAGAAGTGGAAGTTCAAACGAAGTGAACCTGTTCCTGTTCCGAAAGCGTTACGATCTGTATCGATAACGAATCCGCTTGATTTGCCAGTTGTTGTGTAGTTAATTGACTCGCCAGCTCCTGGTGTTGTTGGATTTTGTGATTCTACGATTGCTGTGCTTTCGCCTGTAGAAACGATACCAAATCCCCATCCGAATTCGCCACCGATAGAAATTTTCGGTACGATGAAGTATTCAACACCTACGAAGCCACGAACACCGAAACCTACTGATGTACCTGCTTTGCTTTCTTTAACACGTCCAGGATAATTTGCATATGTTGGATTAATGTTACCTGTACCCCAGTTGGTTGATGTTGGATTTGTGTTTGTTGCAGAATAATCATTTCCGTATTCGTAAACTGATTTAGAACCTGCCATCCAGAACATCATGTCTGCACCATAGAAACCTTGCAAACGTGTTTTGCCACGACGCCACTCAAGACCACCACCTAGACCGATGAAGTTTGATGCGTTTCTTGCATTGTCTTCTACCTGCTGGTTTGTACCAGGGAATGTAGGAGCTGTTTGGTTATCATCAGTTACAAAATTATTAACTTTAGAGTTGCTGAATCCGATACGAAGAATTCCACGGTAAGCCATTGTCTCAGAAGCGTAATATTTTCCGATGATTGTCTGATTTGCATTTAAAAAATTCCAAGATGGAGCAACGTTTAGTCCGTTTCCACCGATGAAATTCCCAACATAATTCAGAACCGGTGTAGCATCAATGCCGATAGACCAATCTCCGGCCTCAGGAAGAAATGTTTCACCTTTTTTTGATGTAAGATCTTGCGCAAAAGCTCCTGTAGTTCCGAGAACTAAAGCAGCAATTACCAGCGTCGATTTTTTCATAGATTTTAGTTTTGGTTTTACTTGGTTTGGTTTTGGTTGTATTATTTAAATAAATTGTACTTCGTGTTAATATACCGGGGACAAAGATATTGCTTTAAATAGTACATAAGTGTTATTAACATTATCATACTTATTCACGCATTTCTGTTAATAACCTTATCGCCACTCCTTTTCACCGAGCATCGGAACGAATCTGAATGCTCCAAGCTTTTTGGTACTTATCTGGCCATCAATGCTTTTAGAAACTAATGTCATTTCCTGCACATCACCCTCACCTACCGGAATCATCATTAATCCACCGGGCTTGAGCTGGTCAACCAGCATATCCGGTATAAAGGTCGCTCCACAGGTCACTAATATTTTATCAAACGGCGCAAATGCAGCCAGACCCTTATATCCATCCCCATAAAAAAAGTTAGGATGATAGCCCATCTCCGGCAAAAGTGTCCTCACCTTATCGCACAGCAGCTTTTGCCTTTCTATCGTATACACACGCGCGCCGCATTCCAGCAAAACAGATGTCTGGTAACCCGAACCTGTTCCGATCTCCAGCACTTTATCACCCTTTTTGATCTGCAGCTCCTGCGTTTGAAAAGCTACTGTATAAGGTTGAGAGATCGTCTGCCCGGCACCGATCGGAAAAGCTTTATCGGCATATGCAAATTCTACAAAGGCATTATCCATAAAAAAGTGACGCGGAATATCACCGATCGCTTTAAGCACTTTCGGATCACGGATTCCTTTTGCGTAGATCTCATCGACGAGCTTTTTACGTAATCCTTTGTGTCTGTATGTATCCTGCATCAACATGGTAATAAAGAGTGGGAAGAACTTCTTATCGGCAACAGATTACACTGCAAAAATAATGCTCATTCTTATTATAAAGAAAGAGAAACGAATAATTGCAGCATGATTCATATCACGTGGTTGGCGGTTTATCTTTTAAAGATTAAACAACAAATCCATGTTGATATGTTGCGAATGTATACTAAGAATCAACCGGATTGGAAGCATAGTTTTGGAAAAAATTAAACGGCTTATGTTGACAATCGGGGTGCTTGGTGGTGGAAATGCGGGTAAAACGCATATCCGGCTGCTGCAGGAAATCGGTGCTTATGAGTTGGTTGGATTCTATGATCCTTCCAAAAAAGTGGCAGATGCTGTTTCAGAAGAATTCGGTCTTACCGCGTTTCCATCGGCTGAAATGCTGATCGAAGTGTGTGAGGTGATCGATATTACTTCGCCGACTTCAGCAAATTACAAACTGGCTGAAAAAGCGCTGCGTAAGTCGAGGCATGTATTTATAGAGAAGCCTTTTTCAAACAGTGTTGCTGAGACAAAATCGCTTATGCGCCTGGCGTTGGAGGCAAACAGTAAGGTGCAGGTGGGACAAATAGAACGTTTCAATGCTGCGTTTATCGCTTCAAAACGGCATATCGGCACACCTTTATTTATAGAAACGCAGCGTTTGCATCCGATCCATTCGTTGGAACAGTCGGCATCGCTGGTGATGGATCTGCTCATCCACGACATTGATATTGTGCTGAGCCTGGTAAAAGCAAACATCCGGCACATCAGCGCTACCGGTGTGGCCGTGGTCAGTGATAGCCCGGATATTGTGAATGCACGGATTGAGTTTGACAACGGCGCGGTGGCTAATTTGATGGTGAGCCGTGTTGCTTTGGAAAATAAGCACAGCTCCATGTTCTTCCGGAGGGATGCTTATATCAACGTCAATTTTCTTGAAAATACCGCGCACATCGTTCACCAGGAAATGGAAAAGTTGGTGGAAATAGATGCTCAGCAATTGATTGAAGAAAGCAGCTATAAGACATTGAACAATATGACGTTAAGTAAAATAGAAGTAGCTGCTTCTGATGCTGTTAAAATGCAGTTGGAGTCGTTTGCAGCGGCCATTATCAACAATACCCGTCCGCTGGTTCCGATCGATGATGGGTATAATGCGATGGCGGTTGCAAATAAAATACTTGATCAACTGCGTCTTAACGCTACTTTTGCGGCCACCCACACAATAATCGCTTAACACAAGGCGTTATACAGGTGGCCCATTCATGAAACAACTATACGCTGCGCACTGGTTTAAATCTATTGCCGCCGGGATCTTAATAGGATTTTCCGCCGGCTGCACCGTGATTGACCCTGCGGAAGATATTCCCTCCTACTTACATATTGATGCAATTACCCTGAATGCCGGCAATGGCCAGGGAACCAACCGTGCGTCAATTACTGATGCCTGGATCTTTATGGATGGTGATTTGCTCGGTGGTTTTGAATTACCCTGCGATGTTCCGATTCTTGCTGAAGGCACTCACCGCTTTATAATAAGAGGCGGCGTAAAAATGAACGGACTTGGTTCAACCCGTGCAATTTATCCTTCCTGGAAAGGTTGGGAAGGTAATGTTGAACTCAGACGCGGTCAATCGGTAACTGCTTCACCTGTGGTTACTTATTTCACAGGAATCGATTTTATTAATACCTGGATGCTTGATTTCGAAGCTGGAAATAGCCTTGCGCCTGAGCCAACTTGTTCCTGTACATTAAAAAGGGTAACAGGACCAGATGTTTATGAGGGTATTTATTCAGGTTATATGCATTTGAATAATACCGACACTACCTTCTTTTACGGCGCTTCTTCCAGCGGTTTTATAATGTCTCCAACCAATGATACCTGGCTGGAATTTGATTACCGCAGTGATGTAGCTTTTACGGTAGGAATCAGAGAGCCGATAAACAACTATAACGAACCATGGCTGGAAGTTCAACCGAACCAGAACTGGACAAAAATCTACATTCGTCTTACGGATGTGCTTGCGAAAGCGGCAACTGTTGGCCCGGTCAGCCCGGCCAATGCTCCTTATAAAATCTACTTTGCGTTAGTGAACCCATCTTCCCAGGCTGAATCGAACCTTTATATCGACAATATTAAATTACTGAAATAGAATAGTTTATGAATAAGACCAGGCAGGTTATTAAATACCTGTTGAGCGATACATTAGCTGCGGCCGCCGCCTGGGTGTTATTCTATACCTACAGGAAAGTCAGCATTGAATCGGTCAAATTCGGGATAGATGTGCCGGTGAGCTACGACGATAAATTCCTGGAAGGATTAATTGGCGTAACCATTTTCTGGATCATCCTTTATACGCTTACGGGCACGTACCGGAATATTTACCGTAAGTCGCGACTGCGTGAATTGGGCCAGACCTTTCTCATTTCACTAATTGGGGTGCTGATCATCTTTTTCACGCTTTTGCTGGATGATACGGTAATAAATTACCGGACGTATTACCTGAGCGTTTTCACCCTTTTTGCTGCTCATTTCCTGTTTACTGCTACCGGCAGAATGTTCTTTTCTACCATTACAAACAGCAAAATTCGCAGCCGTAAGCTTGGTTTTAACACGATTATGATCGGCAGCAATGCGAATGCGCTCAAATTATACACTGAGCTGGAATCGCAGAAAAGATCGTGGGGAAATATCTTTGTGGGTTTTGTACACGTGGACCAGCGAAATGGCTATTCGGAAGAGCTGAAGGCGAAGATTCCGCACCTGGGTGAGGTGGAACAGCTGAATAAGATCATCACCCACAGCAAAGCGGATGAAGTAATTATAGCCATCGAATCGTCGGAGCACGACCGGCTGAATTCGATTATCAATCATGTGGGCAGCAGCAATGTGATGATAAAGATTGTGCCTGATATGTATGATATTTTATCGGGCCAGGTAAAGATCACCTCCATTTACGGTGCGCCGCTGATTGAGATTAAACGGGAAATTATGCCGCCCTGGCAGGAATCGCTGAAACGCATTATGGATGTTTGTGTTTCCGTTTTTGCGTTAACTGTGTTTTCGCCCGTTTACTTTATTGTATCGCTTTGCGTGAAATTCGGCTCCCGCGGACCGATCTTTTACAGTCATGAGCGCATAGGCCTGCACGGAAAACCTTTTATGATCCATAAATTCCGCTCCATGTTTGTGGATGCTGAAAAGTCTGGCCCCGCACTTTCAAGCAAACACGATCCACGCATTACCCCTTTCGGCCGCTTCATGCGTAAAATGCGGATTGACGAAATTCCACAGTTTTACAATGTGCTGATAGGTGAAATGAGTTTGGTAGGTCCGCGCCCTGAACGGCAATTCTTCATCGACCAGATCGTTCAAAAAGCGCCGCATTACAGGCATTTGCATAAAGTAAAACCGGGCATTACTTCGTGGGGACAGGTGAAATATGGTTATGCTGAAAATGTAGAGGAAATGATAGAGCGGTTGAAATACGATTTGCTTTACATTGAGAATATGAGCTTGTATGTGGATTTTAAGATTCTCATTTATACGGTGTTGATTGTGGTGCAAGGGCGTGGGAAGTAAACACACGCATTATCGTGGCTGGGATTTGGTAATTTAATAATCTGGTAACTGGGTAATTAAGAAGTTCAAGATTCAAAATTCAAAATTTAAGGATTGAAGCCAATTCAACTTATTTTTAGTACGAGAGCGATTTATCGGGCTTTGGTGGCTACGATAATAATTGGCTTTATTACCAATATAGATTATCTGTATAGGGTGGGTTGCTTTTCTTATGAGGTTCCTTTCCTTTCGAAAATGAAGTTTTTCTATAGCTTAACTTCTCTTGGATTGCTGGCTCTGGGATATTCGGTTTCGGTGCGATGGCAGACAAATTCGATTTTAATTTTTGAACTGTTGTTCTGGATATTCAGAGGATTGGTTTATACAGGTGCGTTTGATTCTGTGTGGATTACGTGCTTCGTTATTATTTGCCTGGCTTTGCGGATTGCGTTTATTGTGAAGTTGTATAAAGCGCGGAAAAAGGTATTGCTCACAGATTCAAATGATTTCGCAGCTAAGATGTAGAAATGCCGGGCCTAAAGATTTCTCGCAGAGCTCACTGAGTGCGCGGAAAGAGCGCGGAGTTTTTTCTTCTTTTTGCGTGAAGGATTGCAGCAAGCTACCCTGCCTGTAGCCGCGTGGGTAAGTGCTTCGGCAGGCAGGCATGTAGCGCGGAAAGCCTGATCTCGTCAAATAAGAAAAGGCGATTTTTTTTGACACATTATTCTTTTGACGAGACACGCCATAATAATTTTCATTTTATTTAATTTCTCAATTTACAAATCAATTACCCAGTTACCAGATTATTA
>JBKJMR010000088.1:0-12258 GCA_046596275.1 Bacteroidia bacterium
ACTTCGGCAGTGCGCAGCTGGATAATAAGCTGGATGATAATTGCAAAGACGATTAATTGTCCGAAAAACGGAAGCTTGTAATACGTGTGCTGCATCATTCCTTTCCATCGCGACGGCAAAAGCGAAAGTGCTAACCCTATGCCAAAGATAATCGTGAGCAAAGGATTATTTTCTACCACCTTTATCAGCATCTCAAAGCTGAAATCGCTGAAGATGGATTTATACATCACGAATGAATCGGTTAAGCTCAATGCGCGGAATGGAATCCACAACAACGCAACACATGAAAATGTAAGCACCCAATAAAATGGTTTTAAATAATTGGTGCGCAACTCTTCCGGCTTTTTATTTACAAAATTCAAATACAGCTTATGCAGCACAAGCAATATTCCATGCGCGCCACCCCAGAAAACAAATTTCCAATTCGCGCCATGCCAGAATCCGCCAATGAGCATCGTGATCACAAGAAATAAAAGTTGCAATGCAATTCCTTTTCCGTTACCACCCATCGGGATGTAAATGTAATCTCTCAACCACGACGAAAGTGAAATGTGCCAGCGCCGCCAGAATTCCGTAATGCTTGTGGATTTATAAGGTGAAAGAAAATTAATTCCAAGCCGGAATCCCAAAAGCAAAGCAACACCAATTGCGATATCTGTGTAACCGCTGAAATCAAAAAAGATCTGGAAGGTGTAACATAATGTTGCGAACACATGTTCTGCTCCTGAAAATCCATCTGGCTTTGAAAAAACAATATCCGCGTACTGCGCAATAAAATCGCCGATGATCGCTTTTTTGATCAGGCCTTTCGAAATAAGAAAGAATGTTTCATTGCGATTTTCCTTTGAAATAAAAATTTTCTTTGCAGCCTGCGGTAGAAAATCTGCGGCGCGCACAATCGGTCCGGCAATAAGATGCGGGAAAAAAGACATGTACATTAAATACTCCGAATATTCCGGAAGCGTTATTTTTCGCTTGTACGTATCCACGAGAAAGCTGATGGACTGAAACGTGTAAAACGAAATCCCGATTGGAAGAATTAATTCAATCAGCGTATAATTGGTCCCGAAAATTTCATTCGCATTGCCCAAAAAGAAATTCCTGTATTTGAAATACAATAAAAATGAAAGGCTGAATAATATTCCTGCAATCAACCACAACTTTCGTCTTCGCTCATTGTTTTCCCTTAGAATCAACCACGCAAACAAATAATCAAGTGAAATGGTCGTAACAAGCAGGATCAGAAATAATCCGCTTGTCATGTAATAAAAGTAAAAGCTGAAAATGACGATTAAAATATTCCGCGTGTTTTTCTTATCCGAAACAAACGAATAGAACACAAGGAATAAGCTGAAAAGAAAAAGGAAAAATCCGGAGTGAAAAAGTAAAGGTTCGTTCGTGGAATGCCAGAACAAATCTTTGAGGGAAGCCCAGTCTGTCATCTTATTTCCTGATAAGTCCCAATGCAATCGTTGGACTTTGTTCCGGATTTTTATACTCCGTCACTTTATTTACAAATGAAAGCGGCGTATGAATGTTCATTGCAACGGCCACACTATCAAACCAAATCTTCGACGCATCTCTTGTCGGGTGACGTTTATCCGAAGCTCGTTTTAAAGTAAGATGTTGCGAAGGATAAAACTGCTTGCCCATTTCTTCCTGCATCACATTTACTATTCCATCATCCTTCGTCCATGCAGCCGGCCCGATCCAGTAATAAGAAATATTTCTTTCCGCAATTTTATTTGTAATCGTCCGAATATGTTTCCTGCGCGATTCCATATTCTTAATGAAAAGCTCATTCAGTCCCAATGCGATAATTACAAAATCAGGATCGTATTCGGCAATGAAATTTTCCAGCGTATCACCCGAAGCCCATGCTAGTGTGGTGGAACTGTACCAGACAACCGTTGCAACCAGCTCGTAATTATTATTCGCACAATAATTATAAACCGGACTTTTCAAATATTCCACCTGCGAATCGCCAATGAAAAGTATTTTCCTGATGCTGGTGTCTTTCCTGCAGATCTTCTGCTTAAAATAATCTGCATCGGAACAAATGAAAATGGTGCTGTCTTTAAACCGCACCGGCATTGAAACGAAATCGCTTAGATGAATTTTTGTTTCCGGATTTTCTTTCGCACGGGCAAGCAAACTTTTCGAATCCACGCATTTTAATTCGAAAGGAAGCGGCTTGCTTAAAAAATCGGCAAAGAAAAAAATGCAGAAAATTCCGAGCAGGGAAATGCCCGTGGAAAAGATGTGTGATTTGGTTTTGTTGGTGTCCATTGTAATCCGGTGGGGTTAGCTTCCACATTGAGTTGTGCGGCATTACAAAGCTATCTGCATTACAGAAAAGATGTTAATCAGTAAAACAACCGATGCCAACAGTTAATCAAAATCGGCTACGTTTTTTCCGGCAGGAAGATTTCGGTCAGGAAATGAAGAGTGATTTTTTTAAAATAATGTGAGAGATCACTCCAACCATCCTCTGAACTTTCTGAAAGGATGCGTAATGCGGAAGAAAAAATGGCGAACAGGTGACATAGGAGCATACACCATAGAAGCACTTATTCCGCCTAAGTAATGAAGCTCATGTATTTGTTGTGGTGGAATTATTCTCTCCACAAGTACAATATCAACCGCAATTGTATCTGCTAAAGATTGAATGGTCTTACTGAAATCTTCCGACCAGGTTTCTGAAGCAGAAATGATTATCGAATCACTGTCAAAACAAGAAATCGCAATAGAATACTTCCCATCACCACCTGAAAACTCGCTTACAGAATCGCGTCCGTTTGTAATAGTTACGACAGTTCGAACCGGCGCAAGTGTATCGTTACAAACAGTCCCGCTGATTGTAATGAGTCGTCCGGTTGTTGTGACAGGGATTTTTGTTGACTTAACAGAAACTACTTTTTCAGGCTCGGTCTTTTCTTTAACCTGTTGTGCAAAACCCGGGATGCTCAACAAAAAAGAAGGAAGCAAAAGCAATTTACTTAATCTGAATTTGCTTTTCTTCCGAGCCACTTCATCAAACGTTTTGTGCAGCTGATCACTTGTCAACCGTCCACAAACATTTTTATTCCTGAGAAAAAACCGGATCAGCTCTTCGTCCGGCATCGAAGTAAAATCGGTTACTACCTTATTACACGAACCGCAGAATCGCTTTTCGGCTTCCACAGCAATAAGACTATCCCAATTCATGGAACAAGGCGTATCTAAAGTAAGCTTAACCCGGTGTGGTTTCATTTCAGCAGTAACGGTGTTTATCCTATTTTATTCTAAAGCAATAACAAGACGCAAAGGGTGCTGAAATTTCACACAAAGGTTGGTGATCATTCGACAAGCTCAGGAGTGATTGGTGAAAAAAGTATTCTCACTTGAATTTTTTTCATAGCTTTTATAAATGCAAAAAGGTTTAGAGAACTTCTTCCCTAAACCTTTTTAAATTCTTAGAATGGTAAACTACACAACGCCCAATCACCAATTACTCCTGAGCTTGTCGAAGGATAACCAATCACACCTTTTTTTTACATTTCGTGCGACTTCCCGAAACGAAATAAATAAGTGAAGTTGATCAGGTAATCTGCGAACGCTGCATCACCATGTCTTTCAACTGTCGGATCAGAACGATCGTAAACACTTTTAACACGGTTACGATACAATGCGATCGGAACGTTCACTACAAATGTGTGTTTGCCTGAGAAATAGGTAAGTCCGGGCTCTACAGAAACAATATAACCCGGACGTCTGAATCCTTCGCTTTTACCGATAATATCTTTGTATGGAATTCCCTCTGCGCGACCACCGAGATTAACAAATAAACCCTGGTTTTCCATCACCTTAAAATTCATTCCTACACGGGCCATGTACTGATCCGCAATAGAATGATACCTTATAATGTACTCGCTTGCATTATTAAATACGGTTCTGTTCACTGTTTTATTTACATTCTGCGGATTGAATAAATAAAACGCATTGTAATAAAGGGAAATACGGCTTCCGAACTTTCTGTATCCCTGCATTTCGAGCGTAAAACCAAATCCGCCATCACCTAATTGAATAGACTGATCAACTGCTTTCGTAATTGTCGAATCGCCACCGCTGCTTGTTCTCTTGTGAAAGGTTCCCTGCACATTCGAATTACCGGTAGGCATTTTTAATCCGGCCCCGAAAGAAATATTTCCCAATGAATCTTTGCCTTGTTTGAATAACCAGTAGTTTGCTGACAAACGCATGTCTCCGAGCCCCTGTGCCTGTGTAGCAAAACGTTTCTGGTCAGGATTCGCAGTCGGGCTGTTTCCATAATGCTCATAAAGTGAAGTGCGGTGATTATAGATCAAAGGCACATTCAAAGAAAGATTTACCTGGCTGGTCAGCGCATAAGTAGCACTGAAATCAGCGGAATGTGTGGTATTAATAACCTGTGTTCCAAGGTCCACACGCTCGTGCTCTTCTACATCGCCCCTGAAATGCTTGTATGATTCAAAATAACGGTAATTCGCAGAAAGCTGAAAATGTCCTTTTGGCAGTAAAGAAGAACCATTTGAATAGCCATTTCCTGAACAGCTCATCGGGCGAACCGCAACGCATCCCTGCGCATCCAGTTCGGTCGAAATAAGAAATAAACTGCAAAAGAAGATGCTGAAAATTACTGGGAAGTAAGTTTTTTTCATTTTTTTAACATTTTTTAAGTTAGTCATCGGTATTATACGATGAAAGTAAGCCATTTTAATGATATGGCAAACGTCTAAGCTAAATTTTAGTTAAAATCGCATTTTCAACCTCTTCCGAATCCCATTTTTGTTCAATGCCTGGCATGGCCATGATGGTTTTCATGATCTCTTCCTGGCGCGCGCCTTCTTTCATCGCAATCGAATACCTTATTTGTGGGGAATAAGTCACCATCGAATAAAGCGGGATCCATTTTTCCGGGTATTTTGAGCTGAACCGTGCCTCTATCTTTTTCTGTAGCAGGAATTTCGGATCAGCCGTTTTATCGCGCATCTCGATGAAATTGTTCAACGCAAGATCTGCTACGGCATCTCCATCCGGCTTGCGCAAGGATTGATACTCCGCAAAGATCCCGGGCCAGTTCTCGTCGTGTTTCGTGATGAGCTCATCCAGCACAACACAATCTTCGAAGCCACAATTCATTCCCTGTCCATAAAAAGGAACGATGGCATGTGCAGCATCTCCGATCAATGCAAACTTGTCGTCGAACGTCCATGGGAAACATTTTACTGTGACGAGCGATGCGGAAGGATTTGCAAAATAATCTTCGATCAATGTCGGCATCAGCGGAACTGCATCTGCAAATTGCTCGTTGAAAAATGCAGTAACGTCTTCTTTCGTTTTTAATTTGGCAAATGATTGTTCGCCTTCAAAAGGAAAGAATAACGTGCAGGTAAAGCTTCCGTCTAAATTAGGAAGTGCGATCATCATGAAATTTTTTCTCGGCCAGATGTGCAGCGCATTTTTCTCAATAAGAAATTCGCCGTTCGGTCCGGCAGGAATATTTAATTCTTTGTAGCCGTGCTCAATGTAAAATTGTTTGTACTCAAAACGATCATGCGAAAGCATCGCGCTTAAACGTGCAGCCGAAAATGCTCCGTCAGAACCGAAAAACAAATCAGCAGTGCTATCACTTTCCGAATGATTTTCTTCATTTATAAAATGTGCTTTGCCGGCCTTGGTATCGACATTCGTGCAGCGTTCCGAAAATTTCAATGTTACATTTTCCTGGGCTTCTGCAAGATCCATCAGCTTCATATTAATCCCACCGCGCGAAACAGAATAGATCGCCTGGCCTTCTTTTCCGTAAGGCTGAAATGCAGTTGTGCCATCCGCATTGTGAATGAAACGTCCTGTCATCGGAATGGCAATCTTACGAATCTCATCACCAATACCAATTCCATCCAGCCCGCGAAATCCGCGATCGCTCAATGCAAGGTTGATAGATTTCCCCGCGCTCATCCTGTTCTTACGCATATCAGAGCGGCGTTCGAAGACATTCACTTTATAACTGCGCTTGGCCATGTAAATGGAAAGCAACGATCCGACTAATCCTGCGCCGATAATGGAAACTGTTTTATTCTTGCTCATGCGAAATTGTCTTGGTAGCGATTTAATGATTGTGTGATTTGGTGTCCGCCGCGGCGGAGGGTGATTTTTAAGGGAAACGAATTACGAATCAAATCGAAAGTACGAATGATAAAGACAAACCCTCATTCAATGGTTCGTATATTCGTTTTCATTCGTAATTCGTTCCTAAATCTTACTTCATTGCTAGTTTCAAGCGCTCTCCGAATTTAAAAACATCTTCGAATGAGTTATATAAAGGAACAGGTGCCATTCTAATCACATTCGGTTCTCTCCAGTCGGGCATTACACCGTTGGCCATCAGCTTATCGAAAAGTCCCCGGCCGTAACCGTGTGCGATAACGCTGACCTGGCAACCGCGTTGTTTCCACTCTCTTGGCGTGATAATTTCCAGGCAATTATTATTTGCTGCAGAAATTTCATCGATGATAAATTCGAGGTAGCCGGAAAGCTTTTTCGTTTTTTCATTTAATGCTTTCATCCCCACCTCGTCGAAAATATCGAGTGAAGCGCGGTGTGCAGCCATCGATAAAACCGGCGCGTTGCTCAATTGCCAACCCTCTGCTCCTGCGATCGGGCGAAAACCTTTTTCCATTTTAAAGCGCGAAGATTTTTCATGTCCCCACCAGCCTGCAAAACGCGGAAGGTCACTTTCTGCATGCTGCTCATGAATAAATACGCCTCCCACACTTCCGGGACCTGAGTTGAGGTACTTATAAGAGCACCAACAGGCGAAATCTACTTTCCAGTCGTGAAGGCTCAATTCCATATTACCCGCAGCATGAGCAAGATCAAATCCTGCATAAGCTCCCACCTTATGCGCAGCAGCAGTGATTGTTTCCATATCAAAAACCTGTCCGCTGTAATAATTTACGCCACCAATAAATACCAGCGCCAATTCATCTTTATGCTTTTCAATCGCCGCAAGAATATCTTCCGTACGTATTGTATGCTCATTTTCCCTCGGTCCGATTTCAATGATCGCCTCATCAGGATCATATCCATGTAAACGAACCTGCGATTCAACAGCATACTGATCGGATGGAAATGCTTTTTGCTCTACGATTATTTTGTAGCGATGTCCGCGCGGACGATAAAACGAAACGAAAAGGAAATGCACATTCGCAGTCAGCTGATTCATTACCACAACTTCAAGCGGTTTTGCACCAACTAATTTTGCTGCTTTTTCCGTCAGCTGCTCGTGATAGGAAAGCCAGGGATTACGCGCGTGAAAATGTCCTTCAACACCATACTTCGCCCAGTCTTCCAATTCGATATTAATGTACTCTTTCGTCGTTTTAGGTTGAAGGCCAAGTGAATTGCCTGTCAGGTAAACAACATTTTCTCCGTTGAACTGCGGAAAATAAAAACGCTCACGGAATTTTTTCAGCGGATCAGCGGCATCTTGCTGCTGTGCGTATACGAGTGAATTTTCTTGCTTTGTCATAATTATCAGAGAGCAAATATAATTAAACCGTGAGCATGAATCACCCGTAAGTGTAGAAGCAATTCCCCAATGCATGAATTTATTTTTTTCTTTTTACCGTGCTTGAAAAATTTACTCAAAAGTTATGTTACATAGGTAAAATCGTTAAAATCATTTGGCTAAAAAACAGGATCTGAGGACTGGGACTGAGTTTTGTTTTACGTGATTTGAAAACACAACTCAGTTAAAAAAACAAAAAAAGAAGGACTCACATCTAATCTCAAGCAAAATGAAAAAAATACTTTTACTATGTATGGGGCTCACGTGCGGATACGTAGCAACAGCACAAACTCCAGATCTCAAATGGGGAATTGGTGGATATGGCGGATTGATCAATTACAATGGTGATCGTGGCCAGAATTTTTACAATTATGCAGCACCGCAAGCCGCTTATGGTTTTGCGGGACTTTCTGTTTCACGTTACTTGTCAAATCATTTTGAGGCAAGTCTCATGTTTACAAAAGGTGAGATCGGAAATACACAACCTTTAAGTGCATGGTCGGATGAAAAAGATCTCGAGTTCCGTCATTTCCGTCTTAGCACCCATACAGCAACATTAAATTTCCAATACAACATCCTCGGACCGCAATACATTGTGCGTCCTTTCCTTGTTGTAGGGGTAGGTGCAATGTTCACAGAGAAAAAATATACGAATACAAAACAACGCTTCGATTACGCACTTCCTACTATGGGTGGTGGTTTTATGGTACGTATGAACGATTACGTCAGCTTAAAATTAGAAGAGAAGTTTATCTATGCAAGCACAGATGAACTTGATATGACAGTTCGCAGCGGACCTAATAATGGTAACGACGGATTTCTTTATCACACAGCAGGACTTGTCTTCAATCTTGGAGCACAGCCTGATGCTGACGTTGACGGAGTATCAGATAAAAAAGACAAATGTCCTGCAACTCCAACTGGTGTAGCGGTAGACGAAAATGGTTGCCCGCTTGATCGCGATAAAGATGGTGTAGCAGATTACATCGATCAGTGTCCTGATGAAAAAGGTCTTGCAGCTTTGAGCGGATGTCCTGATGCTGATGCTGATGGAATTGCTGACAGAGATGACCGTTGCCCACAGAACGCAGGTTCATTGGCTAACAAAGGTTGCCCTGATGCGGATCTTGATGGTGTAGTTGATATTGATGATCAGTGCGCGAATACAAAATCAGGTTACAAAGTTGATGCAACAGGTTGTCCAATGGATAATGACAAAGACGGACTTGTAAACGAAGAAGATCGTTGTCCTGATTTAGCCGGCCCGATTGCATTAAAAGGTTGTCCTGATACAGATGGTGATGGCGTACCAGATATTGATGATCGTTGTCCGAAAGCAAAAGGAACAATCGAAAACAAAGGTTGTCCGGAAATTGCTAAAGAAGACGTTAAAAAGATCACACAGATCGCAAGCAAAATTTACTTCGAAACAGGTAAAGCGACATTGAAAAAAGAATCATATGCACAATTGGATGCATTGGTTGAGATCCTTAACCGTTATGAAGCAGCAACACTTACCATCGAAGGTCATACTGATGATGTTGGTGAAGATGCTTACAACATGGATCTTTCACAGCGCAGAACAGATGCTGTAAGAGCGTACTTGATGTCAAAAGGAATTTTTGAATCACGTTTGAAAGCAATAGGATATGGTGAAACAAAACCGGTAGCGGATAATAAAACTGCTTCGGGACGAGCAAAAAACCGCAGGGTGGAGCTTAAAACAGCTTACTAAAAACCAGCTTTGTTCATCAATAAAAAGGGCTGCTCTCCGGAGTGGCCCTTTTTTGTGTATTTACCTTTCATCACTATTTTTGTTGCCGTTTTGGGCATTGAACTATTTTAGAGCAAACTCAAAACTTACTCTGATGAAAAAATATTTACTTCTTTTTTCAATTTTCAGCGTTTCTTTTTTTCCTGCATTTTCTCAGTCAGGTTTTTGTCCTGTGGAAGGAAACACCAACATCGCGGCAGAAGCGGCATCGCGGGAAAACTACGAAGCGGCTTTACAAAACTGGATGAACCAAAATTCATCGGGTATTACAGCAACTACGATTACAATTCCTGTAGTAGTGCATGTGGTCTGGAAAACAGCTACGCAGAACATTGCAGATCAGCAGGTCTTTTCGCAGATTGATGTGCTGAATGAAGACTACGGCAGATACAATGCCGATACAATCAATACACCTTCCGGATTTCAACCGGTGGCTGCGAATACAGGAATCCAGTTCTGCATGGCACAAGCCGACCCGAATGGAAATCCGACAAATGGAATCGACCGCGTGCAAACCAGCGTCAATTCATTTTCGGCAAACAACGCGATGAAATTTTCCAGTTCGAATGGTGTCGATGCATGGGACCCTTCGAGGTATTTCAATATCTGGGTTTGTAATTTGGCCGGACCATTGGGAACATCTGAATTTCCAACAGCAACACTTAGCCAGACGTATGGAGTAGTGATTCGGTATGATGTTTTCGGAAGAGTCGGAACAGTTAATCCGCCTTATGATAATGGAAGATGCTGCACACATGAAATCGGGCATTGCCTTAACCTGTTGCATCTTACCATCAGCTCCAGCTGCGTGGATGCTGACCAGGTTGCTGACACGCCTGTTTCTTCTTCGCAGCTTAACAATTCATGCCAGACTTACCCGCTGCTTGATGCATGCAATCCAACAGCGCCGGGAGTGATGTACATGAATTATATGAATGCCTATTCAGATGATGATTGTGTAAATATGTTTACCGCAGGACAAGCAGCACGAATGAATGCGGTTTTAAGTATTGCACCATACAATTCGCTTGACACTTCAACTGCGTGCGGACCATTAGGACTTATCCATCATGAAAGTGCTGCTGAAATAATTTCTGTTTTACCAAATCCGTCACAGGGAATTTTCACAGTGAATATGAATGGAAATAACACAGTAAAAATCACTGTTTATGATGTTACCGGAAACGTGATTGCAGAATATTCAACTGTAACAGGTACATTGCAAGTCGATCTTTCTGCTGAATCAAAAGGAATTTATTTCCTGCGGGTGATCACGAAAGAAAATGTGCTGATCAATAAAAAAATCATTTTGTCAAATTAAATTATGAAGCGTTTACGTTCAGAAGAGCTGTTTGAAAAAGCAAAAAAATATTTCCCCGGTGGCGTGAATTCCCCTGTGCGTGCATTCAGATCTGTTGGTGGAACACCGCATTTTATTGCAAGAGGAAAAGGCGCACATGTGTGGGATGCTGATGAAAATGAATTTATAGATTATTGCTGCTCCTGGGGTCCGCTTATTCTTGGACATGCAGATAAGCGCGTGGTGAAAGCGATAACCACAACTGCGGAGAATGGAACTTCTTTCGGTGCACCGACTGAATTGGAAAATGAGCTTGCGGAATTAATTCTTTCGAACAATCCGTTCATTGAAAAGATCCGGTTTGTGAGCTCGGGCACCGAAGCAGTAATGAGCGCCATTCGTCTAGCGCGCGGCTTCACAGGAAAAAATAAGATCCTGAAATTCGAAGGCTGCTATCACGGGCATTCCGATTCGTTATTGGTAAAAGCAGGTTCCGGGTTAGTCACTTTCGGAAATACTTCTTCTGCCGGTGTTCCTGAAGCATTCGTAAATGAAACGATTGTAGTGCCGCTCAACAATAAAAAAGCGCTCGAAGATGCTTTTGCGCAATTCGGAAACGATATTGCCTGCGTGATCATTGAGCCTGTGCCGGCGAACAATGGTTTGCTGTTGCAGGAGAAATCGTTCCTGGAATTTTTGCGTGAGCTAACAAAGAAGCATCAGTCACTTTTGCTTTTTGATGAAGTAATTTCAGGATTCAGAATAGGCTTTACCGGTGCGGCAGGTTATTACGGAATAAAGCCGGATATTATTACGTATGGAAAAATAATCGGTGGCGGATTACCTGTTGGCGCATATGGTGCGAGCAAGGAAATAATGTCGAAAATTTCGCCTGAAGGTGATGTTTATCAGGCAGGAACTTTATCAGGAAACCCGGTTGCGATGGCTTCGGGAATTGCGCAGCTCAGCGCGTGTCTTGAAAAAGGTTTTTACGAAAGTCTTGAAGCAAAATGCAATACACTGGTGAATGGAATACGATCGCATATTTCAAAAAATAATTATTCCGTAAAATTATTTTCCATCGGTTCTATTTTCTGGATTGCATTTACGGAGCAGGAAAAAATTTCGTCAGCCGAAGAAATTGATGCGAACAGCATGATTCACTTCAGAAAATTTTTTCATGCGCTTTTAGAAAAAGGAATTTACATCGGGCCATCGGGTTACGAAGTCGGTTTTGTTTCTGCCGCACATTCAGAAGAAGATATTCAGAAAACGATTGTTGCGTTTAATGAAGCATTGGATAGTTGTTTCGCCTGAAAAAAGGGAGGACGAAAAATGGGACGGGGACAAAAATTGAATTAATTGTAGAGACGCGACGCCTCGCGTCCATGCAAGGAAATCTCCCTTTTTCATTTGCTCGCGTCCATGTAAGAAAAAATTCCATTTTTCATTTGTGTAAACAATTTGTTTCCCAGAAATTAATTGTAGAGACGCGATGCCTCGCGTCCGTGTAAAGGAAATTTCCCTTTTTCATTTGTGTGAATAATTTGTTTCGCAGAAATTAATTGTAGAGACGCGATGCCTCGCGTCCAT
>JBKJMR010000538.1:0-2774 GCA_046596275.1 Bacteroidia bacterium
AGAATGGTTGTGATCGCATATCATTCGCTCGAAGACAGGTTGGTGAAAAACTTTTTTCGCTCCGGGAATTTAGAAGGAGAAACAGAAAAAGATTTTTTCGGAAACCTCATAAGGCCACTCGAACCGGTAAACAGGAAACCGATCGTACCGGGCGAAGAAGAATTAAAAGAAAATAATCGTGCACGAAGCGCGAAGTTGAGAATAGCAGAGCGATCTGCCACAACAGACGGTCCGGAAGGCCCGAGGCAATGACAAAAAACGCAATAAAGGAACAACCGAAAACTACACCAGAACCGAAGCGAAAAAGCAGCGGAGGGAACATCGTCACCCATAATGTAGTCACCCGCAATGTTGGTTCGGTTCTTACCGGCGCATTTCTCTCCAAAGAACGCGCGCTTAAAGCAGTCCCCTTTATTTTCTTCGTCACGCTGATGATGTTGCTATACATCGCAAACGGTTATTACGCAGAAGGGCAGATCAGAAAATTGAACAAGCTCACAAACGAATTGAAAGAGCTGCGTTCCGAATATATTATTTCTAAATCCGAGCTAAGTGATCTCAGCAAACAATCTCAAGTGGCAAAACGATTGGAGCCGCTCGGAGTCAAAGAATCAGTGGAACCACCACGAAAAATTTTAGTGAATTCAAAACCAACAACTACGAACTGATCGTGGAAGAACAAAAAGACATACTGAAACGTGTGTACCTCGTGTACATGCTCTGCTGCGTTTTTGCAGTAGCAGTGCTTTGTCGTGTGTTCTACATTCAGACCGTTCAAAAAGAGCATTGGCTGACTGAAGCAAAAAACTTCATGAACAAAGAGCAGAATATCGAAGCCATGCGCGGAAATATTTTTGCTTACGATGGCTCCTTGCTCGCAACCTCATTGCCTTATTATGAAGTAGGCGTTGACCCGCTGGCAAACATTACGATTGACGATAAAGAATTTGAAGACAGCGCATCGCATCTTTCTAAAGGACTCGAACGGGTTTTAGGCGATCATTCTGCTGATCAATATTTCACAACATTAATGAAAGCACGCCGTCGTGGTGCGCGGTATGAACAAATTGCGCGTGATGTTTCATACAAAGAATTACAAGAGCTGAAAAAGTTGCATCTCTTCCGGGCAGGTCACTACGGTGGCGGATTTATTTATGTTCAATCCAATCACCGCGAGCTTCCTTTCCGCATGCTTGCCCAGAGAACGATTGGTTATGTAAGCGATAGTGGTCGTGTGAAAGTTGGTTTGGAAGGTGCGTATGATTCTGTACTTACCGGAACAAAAGGAAAACGACTGATGCAGAAAATCGCGGGTGGTGTTTGGAAACCATTGAACAGCGAAAATGAAATTGATCCGCAGCAGGGAAGAGATATTGTCACAACGATTGACATCAATATCCAGGACGTTGCAGAAAATGCATTGCGAAATTCATTGATCCAGCATAATGCAAAATATGGTTGTGTGGTGTTGATGGAAGTAAAGACAGGTGAAATTCGTGCCATTGCAAATCTTACACGAAGAGATTCCGGTAATTACGCGGAAGAATATAATTATGCAATTGGTGATGCACAAGAGCCGGGTTCGACTTTTAAGCTCGCTTCTCTCCTGGTTGGATTGGATCATGGATTGATCGATCTGAATGATAAGATCAATCTTGAAGGTGGTGAGCATACTTTTTCAGGTGTGGTGATGCATGATTCACATGCGCCAAAGGAAAATATTGTGACGCTTGAAAAAGCCTTTTGGGAATCTTCAAACGTTGGTATTTCAAAAGCGATCAATGCAGCTTATGGAAAGAATCCGAAAAAATTTACTGACGGCTTACAGGCATTGCGATTTGGTACTCCACTCGGCCTTTCAATTCCCGGAGAAGGAAATTCGCGCATCAAGTCACCAGGTGAAAAAGATTGGTCAGGTATTTCATTGCCATGGATGTCCATTGGGTATGAATCTACCGTTACTCCGTTACAAACACTTACACTTTATAATGCTATTGCAAATAATGGTGTGATGGTAAAACCAATGTTTGTAAAAGAGATTCGCGAAAAAGGTAAAACAGTAAAAATATTTCCTCCCGAAATTTTAAATCCTGCAATTGCAAAACCGGAAACGATTGCAAAAGCGAGGAAATTACTGGAAGATGTAGTGAAATATGGTACAGCAAAAAATCTTGCAAGTACTGTTTATCCAATCGCAGGAAAAACAGGAACCGCACAGATTTCCAATGGAAAAAATTATGGGAAGAACAGTGGAAGTGTTTCCTACCAGGCTTCTTTCGTTGGCTATTTTCCTGCTGACAATCCGAAATATACCTGCATTGTCATTGTGAATGCGCCATCGGGTGATGTGTATTATGGCGGATTAGTATCAGGTCCGATCTTCAAAAAAATTGCTGATCGTGTTTTTGCTACTGAGATGGATATTCATAAGCCTGTAAATGAGCTTGCAAATCCGTTGACAGAAATTCCTTATGTGAAAAGTGGTTTAGGAATTCCGACAATGATCGCATTACGCGGACTATTGGTTGATGTAAAAACTACACCTGATTTTAAAGAGGACGGTTATGTTTCAATAAAAACAGAAGATAAAAATGTGCGTGCAGGAAATAAAAATCCGGATGCACAATTAGGAAAAGGAATCATGCCGGATATCACAGGGATGACCGCACCTGATGTTTTATTCCTGATGGAAAACCGAGGTTACAGGGTGAGATTAAAAGGAAGCGGATCTGTGAAAAGACAATCCATTGCTGCCGGACAACCAATAAATAAGA
>JBKJMR010000047.1:0-10626 GCA_046596275.1 Bacteroidia bacterium
AAAATGGAGGACGCAAATTGCGTCCTCCATTTTTTTATCGAACAGTTACTTTTTCATTTTTTCTTGTATAGCCGATTTTTTTTATTTCTTGCGTCTCTTGTTTCAGGAACTTTTTCAAAGCAAAAAAGACTTTAAGCAATTGATCATCGTGCGTTGACAATTTCTTTTCGATTTGATCAAGTTTTAGCAGGATGTCTTTATGGGTTGCTACCATCTCCCGCATTTTTGTGAATATTCTTATAATCCGAATGTTTACTTCAATAGCTCTTTCACTATTCAGAACACAAGAAAGCATTGTTACGCCTTGCTCTGTGAAACAATACGGAGAATGCCGTAATCCCATCGTTTCAGAATTGGAGGACGCAATTTGCGTCCTCCAATTCTGTAGTTCTTTCGCTCTCATTGTAAACATAAAGTCTTTAGGGAACCTTGCAATGTTTCTCCTTACGGCTTCTTTAAGTCGTTTGGTTTCTACGCCATACAGAATGGCAAGATCGCGATCGATCATTACTTTTTGGCCACGAACAAGATGGATTTGGTTGATTACGGTTTCATCAGTTAACACACTTAGCTTTTTCATACAGTTAGTTTTTAGGAAGCGCAAGAATATCACATCGCGATTAATTAGTCGTGTGTTAAGTATTTGTATTCGTTTGTAAGTGTTTGTAAACGTTTGTAAACGGATTGGAGGACGCAATTTGCGTCCTCCAATCCGTTCTACTATACATATGCAGGCAGATTAGCACACTTGTCTACCGAAGCATGCGCAGGTAGATCAGCACATTCCTGCAAAAGCAAGGTCTCTTTTCTGCATCACACTCTTCTTCTGCTTCGTGCTTTCTGATTTCGGAGCTGTAGCTTTTTTTGGTGCAGCTTTTTTATCCGAAGGAATTCCGTACAATACTTTTTCCATTTGTTCATCACGCAAATAAATGTCGGAATACACAGATACATTTCCATTTGTATCCACATCGCAGGTAAAATAGCGCACGTGAATCGGTAATGGCTTTCGCATATTTATTTTCCTTTGTACGTCCATCTTTGCCCAAAGATCAAACGTGTCTTTCGGCAATTTTACGCTGTCGTCGCGAATGAGGAAATGCGCAAGCTCCATGTATTTTTCCAGGCGCATACAACCGTGCGAAAATGCTCTTGTGGTATAACGGAAATATCTTTTTGAATTCGTATCGTGCATGTACACGCTGTATATATTATGGAATTCAAACTTCATAATACCAAGCGCATTATCCGTGCCGGTCATTTGACGGAAAGTAAATGGAAGATATCCTTTGTGATATTTTTTCCATTCAATCGTATTCGGATCCAAAACGTTTTTGTCTCGGTCCAAAACTTCATAATGATTTTTGCGCAAATACGCTGTATCACGTTTAATATGCGGCAACAATTCTTTCCATGCGATACTATACGGAACTGTCCAATACGGATAAAGCACGATCTGGTGCATCTTACTGTCGAGCTCCGGGGTTTGTGTTTTGACTGCGCCACAAACAATACGTGATGACATGACGATCGTGTCTGCTTCAAAAACAGTCATTTTAAATGCTGGCAGATTCACGATCATGTGACGCGTTTCAAATTTCGCAGGTTCCCATCTCCAGCGCTCAAGATTCATTGCCATTTGAATGATCCAGTCTTCAGGTGTCATGTCGAGCGCAAGAATTGTATTGCGACCGATCTTTCCGTCTTCGTCGAGAAAATGACGTTTTTGAAATTTCTTCAGTGCATTCGACAAACGCAACGAATCACTTGCAAACGAAGTTGTATCATAATCGCCGGTTTGCAACAAACGTTTTTTCACACCGGTAAAAAATCCAAGACTATCTTTTTTCCGGTCAGGAATATGCTGCCAGTTGGAGCCGGTATATTTTTTCCGGTAAGCATTCATGTGCTTTTTGATCGCCTGGTATTCCATTCGCTGCGGTTCGATGGAATTGAACGTAGCGGCGAAATTTCCTGATTTAAGTGTCGATTCAAATAATGCAACCAAATCCTTATTCATTTTTCCAATACGCCAGGTGCGGGAAGCGGCGCTGTCGTTTTCCATTCGCCCGACAGAAACATGCACTGCGAATTTGAAAAATGCATCGGTAAGCAGCACATCAGCATTTCCAAGCTTTGTTACATTGTAATTTTGCTGAACAGAATCATAAGCTGTTCCAAGCAACGAATCAAGTGTAGTAAAATGATAATCGTCGGGAATCAGGCCGGATTCCATTGCGTTTTCAATCACAGCATAAAAGGAATTGCCTGCGGCAGTTAATTGACCTTTATCACTCCAGATCGGTTTGAAAGAATGGTTGGAATACACTTTCTTCACCAGCGCGATTGTTTGCACAGAATCTTTGCCGATCACAGGCACTTCAGAAGTATCGGCCTTGCGGACTTTATCAGAAATAAAATCGACGAGCAATTGATTCACCTTTTCAGGATCTTCAACAACCTGGTTTTTATCCCCGGCGTCATTGCCACAGCTGCAAAACACCATCAGGGCAATCGCAGGAATAAGAAAATTTTTCATGGAAAATTTTGGGTCCGGGGTTCAGCACTTAGGACATTACAAAACTAGCTAAAAGAGGTGCTGCTTCCTCCCGGAAAAGTGAAAGTGTTCAACATTCTTATCAACTGTTAATCAATTCCCTGTAAATGAAAAAACCGCTCCGGCAAGGGAACGGTTTTTTCGAAAAAAGGATGTTAAACAGTGAAATTATTGAGCGATTGAGAATTTTCCGCGGCTCATTACTTCATTTTCCTGGTTGACAACTGAATAAGTGTAAACACCAGCTGCCATTAAGTAGCTATTAAGGTTTGCTTTTTTATTGTTGATCATCAGCCTGTTTATTTCACGGCCGGTCATGTCGAAAATTACAACCTGGTAAGCTTCTTCAGCAACCACGTCGAAGTTGGTAACAGTTGTAGATGGATTCGGATAAACATCTACACCCTTGTTAGCTGTTGCTTCATTCACACCAACGTAACCAGTGAAAGAAAGTGCATCCACCCACATTGCGCTGCCCACTTGTGGTGCATAGGTGCTGCTGGAGCTGAAAAGAATTTGTGCAGTATCAGGAATAAGTGCGTTGAAAGCTGCATTGTACACCAAATTGATGTTACGAACCTGGTAGGCAGCAATTGCAACCGGAAGGAAATCAATTCCTGCTGCAATGGTATCGCGTGATTGTGTTGTTGTATTCCATTTAGTCAGGAAAACCAGCGCAAAAGCCGTGTCTGTTGAAACCGGTGTGTATTTAGTTGCATAAGAGAAAGTTTGCGGACGGCTTGCAAATGTATAACCTGCAAAAATATAAGGAGCCACAAAGTTCACTGTACCAGCCATAAGAATCCCGGCACGATTCGGCAGGTCGGGTGAAGCCGGATTTGTGACAAGATCAATCGTTGTGATCTTCGCAGAATATGTTCCCTGGTAATTGTTAGGTGTTGCAGCCTGTGTAACCGATGTTGGATTAGTGTTACCCGGATCAACAAATGGCGAGGTAAAAACATTGTATGAAACCCAACCTGTTGGTTGTTGCTCTTCACCTGTTGAAGTGCTCCAGGTCTCAAAACCTGGGTTTGTAATCTGGGCGGAAGCGGTTAAAGCCATTGCAGCCACAGCGAATAAAGAAAGTACTTGTTTTTTCATGGGTAATTTTTCTTTTCCGGGACGCCCGGAGATTGATTTAAACAAATGTACGAAATGATGAGGGAGTGGTGAAATTGTTATTACGGGATTCTTACGGGTTCAAGGAAAAAGGTTGGTGGTAGGTGGTTTGGAAAAGTAGGTGGTTTGCAGTTGGAGAAAAGTTGGTGGTTTGTAGTTGGAAAAAGATGGTGGCTATTTTAAAATGTTTTTTTCCACCAACAAAAAAGACCGCCTACCACCAACCTTCCTTCAGCCATCTACCTAAACAAATACCTGTAGATCATACAACCTTTTGTACGTCCCCTCTTTATTGAGCAATTCCGTATGTGTACCGCGTTCGATGATCTCGCCTTTTTCGAGTACGATAATTTCATCAGCATGCTGGATCGTGCTCAGGCGGTGGGCGATGATCACGGAGGTGCGGTTGCGCATGAGATTATTCAGGGCTTCCTGCACCAGGCGTTCACTGCCGGTATCAAGCGCAGAAGTGGCTTCGTCTAAAATAAGGATCGGTGGATTTTTGAGAACTGCACGCGCGATGGACATGCGCTGGCGTTGCCCGCCCGACATTTTTCCCCCGCGGTCACCGATGTTCGTATCGTAGCCATCAGGCATACCCATAATGAAATCGTGCGCGTTGGCCACTTTCGCCGCTTCAATTACAGCTTCGCGCGTGGCACTTTCCATTCCGAAAGCAATGTTATTGTGAACAGTGTCGTTGAAGAGAATGGATTCCTGCGACACAATTCCCATGAGGTTGCGGAGGTCGTGCACCTTGCAATCGCGTGTGTCATTTCCATCAATCAAAATAGTGCCACTGGTTGGCTCATAAAATCGGGGAAGCAAATCTGCCAAAGTCGTCTTTCCTGAACCGGATTGACCAACCAGCGCGATACTTTTTCCTTTAGAAATTACCAGGTTAATGTTTCTCAATGCATAACCATGGTCGCCGCGCAGGTAAGCAAATGAAACATCGCGGTATTCAATTTCTTTTTTTAGATCGTCGATGGCTTGTGCACCTGACTTGTCGGCTAATGCAACATCAGCCTCCAGGATTTTATTGATCCGTTCCATTGAAGCTAACCCTTTTTGCACATTGGAATAAGCTCCTGTAAGGGTTTTGGCCGGAGTTATAACTTGTGAAAATGTAAGGACATACAAAACAAACGTGCTGCCATCGAGTGAAGCATCCGAACCCAGTACGAGCCTTCCGCCCAAAAAAATAAGCGTCATCATAATTGCAGAACTTACAAATTCGCTAACAGGTGAAGCAAGATCAACCTTCCTGTAAGTGTGAATCATTTGTGCTGAATAATTCTCATTCACGTCGCCGAATTTTTCTTTCATGCTCTTTTCGGCGTTGAACCCTTTGATGATTCTAAGGCCGCCCAGCGTTTCTTCCATGATGGAAAATAAAACGCCGAGCTGAGTTTTTGCGCGATGAGAAGAACGTTTAAGGCTTTTGCCAATAAGAGAAGTGAGCAATGCAGCAATTGGCAAAAGGATAAATGCGATTAGCGTAAGTGCCGGGCTGATATAAATAAGGAAGCAGAGAATTATTATAATATTGATAGGATCGCGGAAAATCATTTCCAGGGAACTCATTACTGACCATTCTACTTCCTGCACATCGGAGGTAATGCGCGACATAATATCTCCTTTTCGCTCATCAGAATAATAAGAAAGTGGCAGCTTAAGCGTTTTGTTATAAATCGCATTACGAAGATCTTTTACAACACCGTTCCTGATTGGCGCAATAAAAAACATTCCCAGATAGCGGAATAATGCTTTGAAAAAAAACAAGATACCTCCAGCTACACATATGATCAAAAGCGCTTTCATCTTTCCTTCATGGACAAAAAGTTCGCTGAAATGGTAATTAAGATACCCCGTCAGAGTTTCCTGAGAAAAGCCCAGAGTCGGTTCTCCCTGCTGATAAATTTTTGTATAAGTTATTTCAGAATTTACCGCGATCAAATCGAGGAATGGCTTGACTATCACAAGTGTGAATAGTCCGAAAATAACAGAGAGGATATTGAAAAAGATATTCCATATCCCGTAACGCCAGTAACCACGGACATATTTCAGGACACCAAAAAGGTTTTTCATTGCAGGCAAATATAGACAGCAGACTTGAGATGTGAGACGTGAGACAACAGAAGTTACTTGGAATTAACTGTTTTTGCCATTAAAGTCGTTTGACTCAATTTTTTTATTGTCTCATGTCTCAAGTCTCATGTCTCAAGTCTACCTTTATACCCATGAAACCGAAAAACTCGAAAGATTCTCTTTCCATTGCTACGCATCACGTTTTACCGAACGATACAAATAATCTGAATAATTTATTCGGCGGGCGTTTGCTCGAATGGATGGATGTGATCGCTGCTATTTCTGCTCATCGTCATTGCAGGCGTGTAGTTGTTACTGCTACAGTCAATCACGTCGCTTTTCATTCTGCAATTCCGTATGCGAGCATTGTAACGCTTGAAGCAAAAGTTTCACGCTCTTTCAATTCTTCAATGGAAGTATTCATTGATGTATGGGTGGAAAATCCGGTAACAGGCGAACGTAAAAAGAGTAATGAAGCGATCTATACATTCGTTGCTGTTGATCAGAACGGAACTCCATTGCCTGTTCCGCAGGTCATTGCAGAAACCGACGAAGAAAAAGCACGTTTTGATGGTGCATTACGCCGCCGCCAGCTTGCGTTGATCCTTGCCGGAAAAATAAAACCTTCTGAGGCGAGTGAATTAAAAGCATTGTTTGTATAAGTGAAGGTTTTTTTTCAGATGAAATTCAGCAGCATTCATTATTCACATAAAACAGAACTGCATGAAAAAAATTTATATTTTTCTTATTTGTTGCGCATTTTCATTTGCAGCTAATGCACAAATTATTACCACTGTAGCCGGTGATGGCACGCTTGGTTTTTCAGGCGATGGCGGACAAGCAACGGTTGCACAGCTAAGCGGGCCATTGGGAATTGTTGTTGATGCTCTTGGTAATTATTACATTTCAGAAGCTACACACCGTATCCGCAAAGTGGATGTAAATGGAGTTATTACCACTATTGCAGGAACAGGAATAGGAGGATTCAGCGGAGATAACGGACCGGCAACGGCTGCCAATTTAAATAGTCCTGTCGGGATGGCTTTTGATAGCCAGGGTGATCTTTATTTTGCGGAATTTGATAATAACCGCATTCGTAAGATTACAATGAGCACCGGGATAATCACCACAGCCGCAGGAATGGGAGTGAATGGATTCAATGGCGATGGCGGCCCGGCTTTGCTTGCACAGATCTCAGGTCCGACAGGCGTGTGTTTTGATGCGTTGGATAATATGTACATCGCCGACCTGGCAAATGCGCGTGTGCGAAGGGTGGATAATATCACCGGAATTATTTCTACAGTTGCAGGAGATGGAACTGCAACGCATACAGGTGATGGCGGACCTGCAACACAGGCTGGAATAGGGAATGTGTACGATGTTAAATGCGATCAACTAGGGAGTTTGATTTTTTCTGAAATCCTCAATCAATACATCCGGAAAGTAACAACGGCAACAGGAATTATCTCCACGATTGGCGGTAACGGCACTGCCGCTTTTTCAGGTGATGGCGGACCTGCAACTGCTGCAAGCATCAATGAGCCACAGGGAATTGCAATCGATGCGGCAGGAAATATTTTTATTGCAGAGCTGAATAATCGTCGTGTCCGCAGAATTGATGCGGTAACAAATATTATCACAACCGTTGCAGGAAATGGCAGCACAGTATCAAGCGGTGATGGCGGACCTGCAACTTCAGCAGGGTTGAGGCCTGGTGCAGTTGCAACCAGCGGCACAGATCTTTTAATTGCAGATTTTAATCACCGCATTCGTAAAGTGACTAATTCTGCAGTTGGTGTGGAGGAAGCGCGAGGAACTAGTTCTCTTGTTTCGCTTTTCCCGAATCCTGCAAACGAAACATTTTTTATCAGCGGAATTGAACCGAATACAGCTGTGCAGATTTTTGATGTGAATGGAAATGTGCTGATCAGTGAAGTGGTAAGCGAAAATGAAAGCATCGGCATCAGCGGTTTGGCACAGGGCGTTTATATCGTTGTAGCTGACAAGAAAAAGATCAGGCTTATTAAAATATAATTGTGAATGCCTTTGGAATTAGGTAGTGTCTTGGTTTGAAAAACATATTACTCAAACGCTCAAAGGGTTGCAACCGCGTTTGCCTGCGCGCAACCCTTTGAGCGTTGAATCCCTAACAGATCAAGTTGAGACACTACCAGGAATTAAAGCGCTGTTTGTTTCAGCGCTTTTTTTTCTATCTTGAGAATCCTTCTAAACCTTCACCACATGAAAAAACTTTACATACTCGGTATCGCAATTGCATTTTCAGTTTTTGCTGATGCACAAATTATTACAACAGTTGCCGGTAACGGTACTTCAGGATTTTCTGGTGACGGCGGACAAGCTACCTCCGCGCAGCTAAGCGGTCCGATCGGGATCATAGCCGATGCGAGTGGTGCCTATTACATTGCTGATGGTTCCAACCGGATAAGAAAAGTGGATGTAAATGGCGTGATCACAACTATTGCGGGAACAGGTCCTGCAGCTTACGGTGGTGATAACGGGTTGGCCACAAATGCACAACTGAACGTTCCTGCGGGATTAGCTTTCAATAACTCCGGCGATCTTTTTATTGCAGATTACCAAAATCACCGTATCCGTAAGATCACGATGAGCACGGGAATTATTACTACTGCAGCCGGAATGGGCACAGCTGGTTTTAGCGGCGATGGAAGTTCAGCATTGCAGGCACAGCTTTCAAGTCCGACAGGAGTTTGTTTTGATGCAGTGGGTAATATGTACATCGCCGACCAGGGTAATGCGCGTGTTCGCAAAGTGGATTTTATCACAGGCACTATTTCTACTGTTGCAGGTAACGGAGCTTCCGGGCATTCGGGTGATGGCGGATTGGGAACTGCTGCTGCAACAGGAAATGTGTACGATGTAAAATGTGATCTGAGCGGTAATGTGATTTTCTCCGAAGTATTTAATCACTATATCCGTAAGCTGACTGTTGCTACCGGAATTATTTCAAGCATTGCAGGAAGCGGAACAGCAACTTTTTTTGGTGATGGCGGACCGGCAACAGCAGCAAGCATCAGCACTCCCGAAGGAATAACCATTGACGGCGCAGGAAATATTTTCATTGCTGAATTGAACAACGCCGTGATCCGCAAGATCGATGGCGTAACAGGAATTATTTCGACCGTTGCAGGAAATCTTTCAGCGAATTACAGTGGCGATGGCGGTCCGGCAACCTCTGCGGGAATGTGGCCTGATGCAGTAACCACACGCGGTACTGATTTGCTGATCGTGGATCTGAACCAGCGCATTCGTAAAGTAACAAACAGTGCAACTGTCGGTATTGATGCTCCAACTTTAGCTGCTGTTCCTGTTTCTTTTTTCCCGAATCCTGCAAGTGAATATTTTATGATCAGCGGAATTGAACCGAATACACCTGTGCAAATTTTCGATATGAATGGAAATGTGGTATTCGCTGAAACTGTAAACGAAAATGAAAGCATCAACATCAGTGGTTTGGCTCAAGGTGTTTATATGGTTAATGCTGATAAGAAAAAAATCAGGCTGGTAAAAATGTAACTAATGAGCGAAACAATTCACGAGAACAAAACTTTTGAAAAGGTCGATTACTCCGGCAAAGAATTGCGCGATCGTGAATTTGTGCATTGTGTTTTTAAATCGTGCAATTTTGAAAAGGCCGATCTTTCGGGGAATGATTTTATCGATTGCACTTTCGAGAATTGTAATTTGAGCCTTGTAAAGCTTTCGAAAACCGGTTTGAAAGATGTAGTATTCACAGGCTGCAAATTAACGGGCATTGATTTTTCGCCAACCAACGATTTTCTTTTTTCTGTAAGCTTCACTTCCTGCATGATGGATTATGTGGCGTTCCAGCGCAAGAAAATGAAGAAGACAAAATTCAAAGCATGCAGCATCAAAGAATCACATTTTACTGAATGTGATTTGGGTGAATCTGTTTTTAATGAGTGCGATTTGAACGATACTTTTTTCCGTGATAATAATTTGGAGAAAGTTGATTTTCGCACAGCACGGAATTTTGTGATAGATCCGGAGTCGAATAAAATGAAGAAGGCGAAGTTTACTGTTTTGGGGTTAGTGGGATTGGTGGGGAAGTATGGGGTGGAGGTGGAGTAGTGCTGATAAGGATTTAGTAATCTGATAACTGGGTAATCTGGTAATTGAAAAAAGGATTTAGTGAACTCGGTATTTTTTCTAATTGTGCCACTGTGGCGATTTAAAAATCGTGAGCACAATCTCGCCAAAACAAAGACTTTGTGCCTTCGTGCCTTGGTGGCAATTCTCTTTTTTTTGCGTGAGAGGATTGCAGCGGTTACCCCGCATCTCGTCAAAAGGATATTGTAATTTTCTAGATGCATTTCCTTTTGACGAGAGAGGAGTAAAAGCGGAAAGCCCGACCTGACGCAGGAAGGACACGCCCAACTAATCAATCGTTATTTCTCCGAATGTTCGCCCAACTCCAGATCTTTCTTCTTCTGCTTTCGTTTAGTTTTTTTTTGAGTATTCTCTTTGGGTTTTGTGCCAATAATTATAAACCCAATAACAAGACAAACAATGCAGCCGATCCAAATTCTTGGAAACTCTTGAACAAGCTTTCCACGGCTCTTTGCCATTGCCACCCCGACAAGTCCAAGGCCAATTAATACAGAACCGCTGACTGATCGAAACATAAAATCAACTAAGAAATTAAGGCATCAGCATATTTCACCCTCACCCCATCCAGCAAATCATTAATCTCATTCAACGAATCTGTCGTCACCAACCTCGCTCTTACTTCTTTAAAATTCGGCAAACCTTTAAAGTAATTCGCATAATGCCTGCGCATTTCTACTATGCCTACA
>JBKJMR010000161.1:0-2611 GCA_046596275.1 Bacteroidia bacterium
TACCCGAAGCATTAAGAAAGCATCAAAAGTTGAAGGATTAAAAATCGCCATCAACATGATCGATCTTACAACGCTTGAAGGAAAAGACACGGAAGGGAAAGTGCGGCAGATGTGTTACAAGGCGCAGCATTTACATGACGGACTTCCTGGGATTCCTACTGCGGCGGCGGTGTGTGTTTACCCTACTTTTGTGAAGCTCGCGAAGAAAGAATTAGGAAATTCAGGAGTGAAAGTTGCTTCTGTTGCTACTGCTTTTCCTTCAGGACAATCGACGTTGGGCGTAAAAATTACGGATACAAAATTTGCTGTTGATAGCGGTGCCGATGAAGTTGATATGGTAATTTCAAGGGGCGAATTTCTTTCGGGCAATTACAATTTTGTGTTTGATGAAATTGCTTCGATCAAGGAAGCATGCGGCAAGGTGCGATTGAAGGTGATTCTTGAAACAGGTGAATTAGCGACGCTGGATAATGTGCGTCGCGCGAGTGAGATTGCAATGCGCGCGGGAGCTGATTTTATAAAAACGTCAACAGGTAAAATTCAACCGGCGGCGACTCAGCCTGTGACATTGGTCATGCTTGAAGCAATTCGTGACTATTATTATGAAACAGGAATAATGATCGGGATGAAACCTGCGGGTGGAATTTCAACAGCTAAAGTTGCTTTACAATATTTGGTGATGGTGCGTGAAACATTGGGAAATGCGTGGCTGAATAATGAATGGTTCCGGTTTGGAGCGAGTAGTTTGGCAAATGATATTTTAATGCAATTGAGGAAAGAGGTGACTGGTGTTTACCAGGGGGCTGATTATTTTTCTAAAGATTAAAAGTTGCCACAGATTACGCAGATTACGCAGAAGATTGCTCAGAATGGATAAAATGGATTATATTTTGAACGAGAGTGAATGGATTGTTGCGGAAGATGCAGCACCCTATGGAAATGAAAACTTCCCTATGAAAGAAGAAACTTATATGCTAATTGGTATTTGCATGGAAGTTCATAGGATTCTTGGACATGGTTTTTTGGAAATTGTATATAAGGACGCAATTGAAAAGGAATTGCAATGGAAGAGCATTTCTTATGAAAGAGAAAGGAAGTATGTAATTAATTACAAAGAAGTAGTTCTGCCTCATTCCTTCAATGCAGACTTTGTTGTTAATCAGAATATAATTCTTGAGGTAAAAGCTCAACAAGGTTTACCTGAAAGTTTTTATTCTCAAGTGATAAATTATCTCGCAGCATCAAAAGCTCCTGTTGGTTTGCTAATCAATTTTGGCGAACCTTCCCTGAAATACAAAAGGTTTGTATTTACATCAAAAAAATCCGTGCAATCCTCTGCGTAATCCGCGTAATCTGTGGCAACCCTTGAAGCAACTCTTATGGCAACAAAAACAAAATCTCCTTCAAAACACAAGCTCGATTTTACTTCGGGTTGGGAATATGCGCCTTCTCCTGAAAGCACGGATCATATTAAGCTGGAAAAACGATATGATCATTTCATCAATGGACAATTTGTAAAACCAGCCTCAGGAAAATATTTTCCGACTGTCAATCCTGCAACAGAAAAAGTAATTGCAGAAGTAGCGCAAGGCGATGAACGCGACATTGACAAAGCAGTCAAAGCAGCACGCAACGCTTACGATAAAACCTGGAAAAAAATGCCGGGATCGGAACGAGGAAAGTATCTCTACCGCATCGCACGCATTATGCAAGAACGCGCGCGCGAACTTTCGGTGATCGAAACTATGGACGGCGGAAAATCCATTCGTGAATCGCGCGATATTGATATTCCATTGGCAGCAGCGCATTTTTTCTATTACGCAGGATGGGCAGATAAACTGGAATATGCTTTTCCCAATAGAAAAGTAGAATCCGTTGGTGTTGCAGGACAAATTATTCCGTGGAATTTCCCTTTGCTGATGGCGGCGTGGAAAATTGCGCCAGCACTTGCATGTGGAAATACAGTTGTGTTGAAACCTGCTGAAACAACGCCGCTCACAGCAATGAAGCTCGCAGAAATTTTTCGTGATGCAGGATTGCCGCCGGGCGTTGTAAATATTGTAAATGGTGATGGAAGAGCTGGAGCTGCATTGGTAAATCATCCGGGGATTGACAAAGTTGCTTTCACCGGTTCGACTGATGTTGGGAAAATTATTCAGAAAGCAATTGCAGGAACAAACAAAAAAGTAACACTTGAGCTTGGCGGAAAAGCAGCGAATATTATTTTCGAAGATGCTGCAATTGACCAGGCAGTAGAAGGAATTATCAATGGCATTTTCTTTAATCAAGGTCATGTGTGCTGTGCAGGCTCACGTTTGTTTGTGCAGGAAGGTATTGCGGATGTTGTCATTCGTAAATTGAAAGATCGCATGCAAACATTGCGTGTTGGTGATCCGATGGATAAGAATACAGACATCGGCGCGATCAATTCGAAAGAACAATGGGAAAAGATTGAATCATATTTGAAGATCGGTGTGGATGAAGGAGCGGAGATGTGGCAAAGCGATTGTGCGCTTCCGAAGAGCGGATATTTTTGCAGGCCGACAATTTTCCTTCATGCATCACAATCACATCGTATCGTGCAGGAAGAAATTTTCGGGCCGGTTTTAGC
>JBKJMR010000176.1:0-3081 GCA_046596275.1 Bacteroidia bacterium
CAAAGAATGATGTCGAATTTTTCTTTCGTAGCAAGCGCTAAGCCTTCTTGTCCATCGGCTGCTTCTTCCACTTTAAAATTTTCGTATTCAAGAATTTCGCGCAAAGTTCTGCGAATGCTTTTTTCGTCGTCGATAATAAGGATGCGTGGCATAAGGAGATGTTAGGCTTGTGATGGAGAGTAAAAATACAAATAAAAGGTGTCCGCCGCGGCGGAGGTTGTTGGTGATCCTTCGACAAGCTCAGGAGTGATTGGTGTCCGCCGCGGCGGAGGTGATTGGTGATAAATTAGACTTTTTTCAAATCGTACATCGTAACTCGTACATCGTACATTTTTTTGGTGATTGGTGATTGGGGGAAAGGGTTCGGGAAAGAGTTGGTGGTAGGTGGTAAAAGGGTTGGTGGTTCGCATTGTCATACATCCTTTTTTCCCCGTCCCCCCGTCCCCTTTTCTTTCCGTCCCACTTTTCTTTTCGTCCCACTTTTCTTTCCGTCCCACTTTTCTTTTCGTCCCCTTTTCTTTCCGTCCCTTACCCTAACTACTACATATGTACTATTTATACCTGAATTCGACACGAAAGCTGAAATAAAAGTGACTTTGGAAATGTTTTTGGATTAGGCTAATAAAGCAGACCAGCTTTCTTCCAATTCATCACTCCTAATCACACGCACCATGAACCGCTTCCCTCTCCTCCTTCTTTGCATCTGCGGATTATTATCAGCCCGCAAACTTTCCTGCGAAACAATTTCTGTCAGCGGAAAAGTTTTTGACCAGGATAATAAAGCGCTTTCTGAAGCAACCGTCGTGCTTAAAAAATCAAGCGACAGCACATTGATTAAAATTTTATTTACCAGTACAGATGGTGCTTACCAATTTTACAATGTTGCGGAAGGCAGATATTTTGTCGAAGCTTCTAAAAAAGGGCATGCTATCGCGACACGAAAATTTGAAGTGGAAGAAGGCGAACAAAAAGAGATTAAATCATTCTTGCTTGATCCATGCGAAAAAATTGCAGGTCAGCATCCGTTGATGTCCGTTTTCCCAGGTAAAATTGTGCTTGATCTTGAGGGAAGCATGACTAAAATAAATGGCACTGCATACGATGTGGTAAAAGTTTTGCCGGTTATTTTCGAAAACGAAGATGGAATACTTCTGTGTTCGGGCAAAACACGTTTCCTGCTGGAGATTGACGGTAAAAAAAGCGGGCTTTCCGGAGCTGCAATACGAAACAGGATCAAACAAATTAAAGCAAGTGATGTATCCGGAATTTGTGTGACAACCGGATCCCCGGACATTATCAATATTATCACAATGGAAGGATCCAAAAATGGCTTTTACGGAATAGTAAATGCAAACGCTGCGTATGGAAAAAACTTTCGCACTGAAGATTCATTCGAATTTAATTATCACAAAGGAAAGGTTGATTTTTTTGGCAGCTATAATTTCTCTGATCAGAAAATGCAGGAGCAAACTTTTCTTTCCTCCGCATTTTTATACGACGGAATGATTATTGATTTTAATTCCCAAAGCATCGCCATTCAAAAGCCGGTTGCTCATGAAGCTATTGCAGGATTTAATTACAAAGGAAACAAAGGCTTATCGTTTGGCGCGGAGTTCGGCAAAGAGAATATACGCGATGCAGGTGAGCAAAAAGATAAAAGTCTTTACAATTTCACTGAATACGATACTACACTTTTATTCGAACAATCCTTCACGTCGCTCACCAATGATAAAATCAGGAGTATGGATTTCCATATTGATCAAACTATTAAACGTACAGGAAGCAAACTTTCCGCTTCTGTTCGCTTAGCTGAAGACCGCAATTCGTGGAACCAGGCTTTCCCTGTAGCAGATGGAGATCAGTCGGCAATGGATGCTTATCGTTTTGCAGGTGGAAATAATCTTCAGCTCGGAACTGCAACATTAAAATATGCACAGGCATGGAATACCAAACTGATCACTGTTGCAGGAGTAAAAAAGACAATGATGTCCAGCGCAAGTATGTTCCGTGTTGAAAGGTTTGTGAATGAAACATGGTTAGATGAAGGAATTATGAGCCAGTCTTATAATTCCCAGCAGGAAATCAATTCCGCTTTTGTTATTGCTTATCTCGAATTAGGAAAATTTGAAATCGCAGCAGCTGTTGATGCACAACAAAGCAGGGTAAAAGGCACTTCAGCAACTTCTGAAATCATTTCAAATACAAGCAAGCTTCAATTCATTCCATCCTTATCGGTTGATCAGCAGCTGACAAACAACCTGGCAATCAACTATTCTTTTTCACAAGACCTCAAACGTCCTTCTTTCAGGGATCTTGATCCGACAAGCCGTTATGTAAATCGTTATACCTATGAAACCGGCAATCCGGATCTTCAGCCGCAATTAACGAATGAAGCTAAAGTGGAATTGAGCATTCTTGAAATTTTCACTCTTGCAGCCGGTGTTGATTTTACAAATAACGGAATTCAGCAAGTATCACGTGTCGATTCAAACGGAACCCTTTTCCGTACGAAAGAAAACATTACTAAAGAGAAAAATGCAACACTCCAACTCTTCTGCCCGATTCCGATTGGCAAACGCATCATACTTCAAAATCAATTAGAATATACCTGGTCAACGTACCGGTCAGAGGTATATGGTATGTCTATCAATAATAAAAACCAGCATTTCACCGGGATAAGCATTATGCAAATTTCACTTGTTTCTGAATTCAAAGTTAACCTGAGCTGCTATTTTGTTTCGCCGGTTTCAAATGGTATCATCGCAATGAAATCTACAGGTGCAATGAATATTTCGGTTTCAAAATCCTTGCTTGACAAAAAGCTGCAGGTTGAACTTGGAGTTACAGATATTCTGAATACAGGAAATACAAGAGCAACGATTTTAACCCAGGATGGAATTGTGAATTATCGTTCCAAAAGCGAAACACAAACAATTACACTGAAAGCGAGCTATTCTTTCGGGAATGAGAAAGCGGTTAGAGGAAAGTGATTGGTGTCCGCCGCGGCGGAGGTGATTGGTTGACGGTGATTAGTGATTAGGTAATGCTAGTAATTTTAAAATCGCGCATCGTAATTCGTAC
>JBKJMR010000329.1:0-5413 GCA_046596275.1 Bacteroidia bacterium
CTACCACATCACCGGTAGCATTTCGCTTATCGATTTCCTGGTTTACAAATATGTGGCTTGGATTATAAAAGAAGGAAGGCACTTTTCCATTAGGCTCAAGCGGTGCGTGAGATTGCGCGAAAGATGAACCGGTGAAAAGTACGAGCAGGCAGGCAGAGAGAATAAAACGCATAAGGAAGTTTTCGCTTTAAATGTATGTTCCTCTAAGTTACGGAGCAGAAGAGGAATCAGCTTTGAATAAGTGCTGATTATTAATGAAAGATTGTTAAAACAGGCTGTTTATACCTATTTAAATTAACGTTTACACTTTCATTCTATTGTGCCACGGTAAAAACCAACTACTACGGCTTACGCGAAGTCTTCCGCAAAACTTTTGTGAAGAATGTGCTCATCTGGGTCGGACCTGCATTAGTCTTGGTAAAATCTTCATACATCATTACCATCTCACCGGTTTTCAAATCGTAAACCAGCGAAATTAATTGCGAACGGTTCCTCGGAATTATACCATAAATAATTGCGATTGGTAACGTGTATGGAAAAATGCACGCAACTACAAATTGCCCAGGATGACGAACGCGTTTTTGTTTTTCAGTAACGATGGAAGAAACCATTACGTATTGCGTTCCTAGTTTTTTTGTCAGCGAATCCATGAGCTCAGGGTGTGCAAGATTGAGTGCCAACCGATTTGATGTATGTGAATTTTGTTCCTCCAGCCATTGCTGCAGCATGCAATACGTATTGTAATCTGCAACGCGTGTTGAATCCATTACTTCAGGCGTGATCACAAAATATCCCTTCTGAATTGATTTTGCATTGGCCGCAATTGTTGTTTGTGCGAGCTTTTGATTTTGCAAACTTTCTGCGCGGTTATACGTGTAGGTGCGTGTTCTTTTTACTTCTCTCAGGCGGTAATAATCAGGCGGAATGATATACATTTTATTAATGCCTAATCCTTTGCTGCTTTTACGATGCTTATCTGAATTCTCCCAAACCTGTATTGGTTTTTCATACGCTTCACTGAATTGAAGTTCTTTGAAGCGGGCAAAAAATAACGAGTCTGAATTAATATTGTCAAAAGCTGAATAACAATATTCTCTACCAGGTCCTGCTACAATCGCTTCGATTTCTTTGTGCTCCATTTTATCAAGCAGCATTTCCACTTCCTCATCAGATAGACCTTCAATATTAACATCTTTCAACTTTTCCAAATCAGCGTTTAACTTTTCAGCATCGGTAAGCATTGGGGGAAGTGAATCATGTACAGCTTTTTCTTTCCTGTTTTCAGATCTTTTCTCACGAAAATCAACCACCTTTAAATCGTGGTAAGCTGCGAGGATAAAAAACAAACCATCGCACATTCTTTCCATTACCGGATCTTTGAAATCTCCTTCGCTATGTACTTTCCAATTCCATTCAAGCGCTAAAATCGCCGCTTCTTTTCCATCCAGCCTGGAAAGAAAATAATGCAGCTGCTGACTTTCACCCGGCACTTCATCAAAAGGAGTTACAGGCTCAAATTCTTTTCTTGATCCGAAATTAAAATCATCATCTTCATCATAGTCCACGATAAAAACACGGGGATAAACGGATGGCAGCGTTGAAACTTTATAAGCAGCAAGATTATAAAGCCCTTTTCCTAATAGTTTTTTTGCATTCATATTCGTGCTGTCTTCCTTCAGCAAGGCATATGCGCAATAAATTGCATTTCCGTAATCACGATCTTCGAGATAAAGGCTGCAACATTCTTCGCGTGCCATCAATCGCAATGCATTAAAGACAGATTGAGAAATAAGAAAATAATTTCCATACGGATCCAGCTCGCCAAGGAATTCCTGCATGCGATCCATTCGTTTGTCACAGCTCGGATGTGTGCTTAGTTTTTCATCAATGGTTTCTTTTGCAACGTCTATAATTGCCGACTCACTGTAAGTTTCCGGAAATTTGTAAAGCCCATGTTCAAAAAAAGATACGTTGAAAGGAATCTGCGCTTCGGGCATATCCGAATTTTTAAGCATATCAAAAACCACCACAGCTTCTGAAAGCGGGTAGCCGGCTTTTTTATAAATTTCATAACCCATGCTGTCGGCTTCCTCTTCCTGCTCTCTCGAATAGCTAAGCACAGATGACATCGGATCGCTTTCGTTTTTGATCTCTTTAGAAAATCTCAAATATTTCAGAAAGTGATTTTCACGGTAATGACAAATCTCATGCGAAAGAACAAAAGCAAGCTGCGCTTCATTTTCCATATGAGCAAGCAGCCCCATCTGGATGATGATCATTCCATTGTCAAGCGTTACGGCATTGGTGCCTGCTGAATAATAAAAATAAACGCAAAGTTTCTTCCTCAGCTCCGGATCATCTTTCAGCAAAATATCGAGCACTTTATTCGCATACGAGCTCATCGTATCATTGATCATCAGCCTCCCGCTTTTTGCAATGCGCTGGCAAAGACTAACAGTTCCGTCGATCAGCAGATATTGATCAGTTCCAATAACTTCATTCCTGTTTTTTCTTTTCTGAATTTCATACGTCCTTTGTTGTTGCGTCGTTCCTACAATATTTTTAGGAAGCAGTCCGCGCGAACGAAGCAGCTCATTGTTCTGGGCAACACAAGTTGTCCCTGTGAAAACAGCGAGGAAAATTAAAATAAGAAGACGCATAAATCAGGGTTAATTGTTTGGGGGAATTTATTTTATTGAACTTAGTGATCCTCCTGCCGAAAAGAATTTTTCAATTTGTTTTTCTATCACAGGATCCTTTTCAAGTACAGGTGCGTGGTGTGGTTTTACGCGTGCATCAATTACAACAGGGCCTTTGCAACCCCAGTGTTTGTGTTTTGTAAATGCGTTTATACCATAAATGTCGTGCGAAGGATTGCTTCTTGTAAATGTAACCCAGAGAAAATTGTTGAGGGTCTTTGCAACAAACTCTGGATCGTCGCAGAGAATGATCAGTTGAAACCCGGTTAGATCCTGTGATGAAAGTGCTTCTGACAATTGTTTCAATTCTCTTTCAGCTGCTTCATACGTGCTGAATTTATTTCCTTTCATCGCAAGGATTCCGGGAAGCGCAACTTTTGTATTTGCAAATCCATCAGGCAATGACAAAGTCGAAATTTCCGATTTCAGCTCACGACGTTTATTTCCTGTTGCTGCAAATACAACTTTTGATCCGGTGTTCAAACCATCGCCGCTGTAATCCAGCGTATCGATGCTGGTGTTGGTGTGAAAGTGAATGTCGTTGCTTAGATCAATGCGTTCTAAAACATGTTGGAAAAATGCAGGAATATTATGAATGTCAAGCTGCGGATTATCATTTTCTGCGCTGATGAAAAGATATTTCGCCAGTGATAATTGTCCTGAACCAAGAATGTGATTTGCGATCGTCAGCAATTCGGATGGACGTTTATCTTCGAGATACGGCGTGTAACGTTCACTTCCGATAGCAAGCAAAAGCGGGTGAACGCCGGCAGCATCAACAGCATTCACATCTTTCAAACCTGGAATTTCATCCTGTATTCCTTTACCTGCAAGATCGTGAATCATCCAGCCGAAGCTTGTGTCTTCCTGTGGCGGACGACCAACAACGGTGAACGGCCAGATTGCATTTCTGCGATGCCAAACTTTGTGTACGCGCATCAACGGGAAATCATGCTTCAAGCTATAATAGCCAAGATGATCGCCGAAGGGTCCTTCTGTTTTATTTTCTCCGGGGTGAACTTCGCCTGTAATTACAAAATCAGCATCAGTCGCAATACAAAATCCATTATCATACGCATGCCTGATCCTGCGGTTTCCTAAAACACCTGCAAAAGTTAATTCAGATAATCCCTCAGGTAAAGGCATTACTGCGCTGAATGGAAGCGATGGAGGTCCGCCGACAAAAATGGAAACTTTCAGCGGTTGATTTTTGGAATTTGCCTTTGTTTGATGCACACCAATTCCGCGATGCAGCTGGTAATGCAAACCGATCTCTTTATCTTTTACATAATCATTTCCGCCAAGCTGAATGCGATACATGCCGAGGTTCGAACGCATGATTCCGGGCTTATCAATATCTTCCGTGTACACGGCAGGAAGCGTTACAAAAGCGCCACCATCCTGCGGCCAGTGTTGAATTTGGGGAAGCGCAGATAGGGTGGTTTCAAATTCCATCACCGGCCGGTTGAATCCTGCTTTTTTCGGAAATGATTTTAATCCGGCAAATAAAGCACCCGCATTTTTGAAAGGATGACGCATCGCATTCATCGGGTCAGATTTCAGCTCGATCAATTTTTTTACATGCGCGATGGAATCACGGAAAATAAATTGCGAACGTTCTTTTGATCCGAAAATATTTGAAGCAGCTCTGAATTTGCACCCCTTCACTTTTTCAAACAGCAACGCCGGACCACCCGCTTCGTGCACGCGCAAATGTATCGCAGCCATTTCAAGATGCGGGTCAACTTCTTCTTTAATGCGAATGAGATGCCCGTGCTTCTCGAGGTCAATCAAACATTCTTCCAGGCTGCGGTAAGGCATGTGTAAAGGTAAAAAGAAAAAGGGGAGAGGTGACAGGTGACAGGGGACGAGTGACAGGGGACGGGTGACAGGTGACAGGTGACTAGTGACAGGTGACAGGTGACAGGGGAAGGAGAAATTGGTAATCCCGTAATCAGTAATCCTGTCCCGTCCCTTTTTTTTATAGCTTTGGTTATCTTAAAAAACGCCGCTTTGATTTCGAAAAGAGCTTTTTTTCTCCTTGTCATTTTTCTTCCTGCAATTTTATTCGGACAGCGTAAAGTGGATAGCCTTCGTGCGCTTGTAAAAACACAACCCGAAGACACTAATCGCGTGCTTACAATTTATGCGTTGGCAAATATGCTGACGACTAAGAATCCACAGGAAGCAATTTCCCTTGCTGATGAAGGGCTTGGATTGGCTGAAAAGCTGAGTTTCAATCGGGCATTGGCTTTTTTCTGCCTTACAAAAGGCGATGCTAACAGGGCAATGAATAAGCCCGACGATGCAGTTGATTTTTACAAACAAGGAATAAAGAAATCGAAGGAGATTAATTATTATAAAGGTGTTGGCATCATGTGCAACAGGGCCGGTAATACGCTTAATAGCCAGGGAAAAGGTTCGGAAGCGATCCCGTTTTACAAGGAAGCAGTTGTTTATGATAGTATCGCAAAATTATACGCACTGGGAAGTGAAGCGTACAGATCTACCGGTGAAATTTATACAACGATGGGAGAACACGCGCTCGCGATGGAGAGTTTTTTGAAAGCGCTTAAAGTTGCTGAGGAAGGAAATGAAATGACGCAGGTTGGTTATGCATATTTGTCAATGGGAAATAGCCAGCAATACCAAAAGGATTATGATAAAGCGCTTGAGAATTTTAAAAAATCACTTGCGGCGATGGAAAAGGCGAA
>JBKJMR010000478.1:0-3817 GCA_046596275.1 Bacteroidia bacterium
ATTTTGCATTAAGATCTTCGGCTTCGTCTTCTGCATCATCATTCGTATCTACATAATCATATGTATCAGAAATTGCCTGGGTATCGACAACTCCTAATATCTTTTCACGCTGTGTATTGTATTCCGAAATATTCGCATCATTGTCAATCCAATCTTTCATTGAATTATTATTTTCATACTGCTTAATATAGGTTCGCATCGCAGTATATTGAGAAGGAGGTGTATTTCTCAATACCATGGTTATTACCTTCTCTTCTGCATCATCAACATTCAACTCTTCGCTATAAGCTTTAAATACCTGGCTTCGTTCCCATGCAGTGAGCATATATACTAAATCTTCTTTCCACAGTGGAAGATTTTCATGATAATCCTCGAGCACTTCATCTGCTCCATAAACATCATTAGCAAGCGCATCCTTGAGCTCCTTTAATTTTGCATCGTTAACCATTAATGTCCGCCCATCACGAATATATTTCGTGTAACCGTTATTTGCATCTTCGCCCTCATAATACCAATGATCATGGATTTTTTTCTGTCTTAGCTTTTCATCATCTATCTTCTTTTGTTGCTCTACAGGATATGCTGCATATTTCTTCTTTGTTGCAGCATTCCAGATTCCTGTACGCAAGACTGCGTTCGCCGGTTCGGGCCATAATTTCTGCTGCACTTTATAAACAAGATTTACAAAAACAGGACTAAGTAATTGGTCGCTGTATTCTTTTTTAGATTTTATTTGTTTGAGATAACCATTTGCTTCTGATCCTGCGAAAACAGCTAACTCATCAAAATTTACACGCGGTTTTAAATCAAGGTTGATTGTATAATTTTCAAAAGCATTATCAGGAGCATATTTAGTTCCGGATATTTTATCCTTATGCGCTATTTTCGATCGCCAAATAAACCGGTTATAAGTGGCATCACCTGCTTTTTTCTTTTTGTTAGCATATGCAAATGCCTCTTCATAAGTTCTCGCTTCAATGATATGACGAGCCTCTGCATCAAGCTCTACATCATAGATCTCCTTCAGGCGAGGCATTGGATCCTTATCCATATCCCATCCATCAGCCAGCACACGCCGCGTAAACTGTCTTGCAGTCCAGTCAGTTAATTCCGGGTTACCTGATTTTATCAATGCAAGCGCCTCATTCCACTGGTACAAAGATTGCTGTTCAGGCGTAAGCTCAACATCCCATTTAATATCCGGTCGTGGAGTGCCGCTATACCGTGTTGTTTCCTCCACAACTTCAAGAGCATCCGGTGAACTGGCACTAAGGATCATATCCCATTCCTCCTTTGCCTCATTCGACTCTTCGACGTGATTGGTCTGTATTGCCTGATCATTGGCAGCAACGTTATCGTTAATTAGTTCATTTTTTTCCTGGGAATCATTTGTTCGGAGATTTTTTCCTTGCACATATATCATCACATACTCATTATCACCTTCATCTATCAGCTTAAGTTGAAAGAATTGATAAGGAATTAATTTTCCTGATTTATCTGCTTCCCCGATTTGCCACGTATCAAGAAGATATTGAGCATAGTACGCCCAATACTTTTCTGCATATTTTTTTTGGATTTTAAGTGCAACTGGATTTTTGTCTCTGTAATACTCCTCCTTAAACTCTACCTGGGATTTTTCAAATATCTCCCTCGCCTTACGATCCTTCCGCCCCGGCTTTTCATCGTCAATATCATCACGACTTTCTTCCTTCCTATCATTCTTTTTACCCTTCAATCGTGCTTCTTCATCCTCCGCCAGTATTTCCAAACGCTTCATCAAATACCATTCATCCTGGCGCGTAAATTCCTGGTCGATACTTTGATACTCATACTCCCTGCGCCATTTCATATTTAATAAAGCAAACTGAAACCCTCGCGGAATCTGCCAGAATAAATGTCGTTTAATTTCAAACTAATTTCCTGGACAAATTCAGCACTCCGGCCACCAAAAAAAATCGCGCAAGCAAATTCAATCAACTGGAAATGAATCAATAACGTCGTACAAAAAGATCAAAAGGTGACAGTATGGAAAAGTCTGCGATTAAAAATAAAATGCGGGTTGCACGCCTCTGCGTTTTAAATTAGAACCTGGTAATTATTAATTAAAACTTGCAGCTATGACATTAACAGAAGTGAGAGTAATTACTCTTGAGCCAAATAAACCCGAAATAATCGAGTACCAAAAAAACGAGCTGGTGAAAATTGAAAGCGCAGGTCTTGGAGGAACCAGGGGCGTAATTTATTTGCGCGATCTTAAAGGAGATAATATCGCAACGTTGTTCAACTCCGTAAACCAGGGAAAATATTCTTCCGCACTGCCATTCTGGATTGCAGGATTTAAAGGCTCCATTATGAATGAAAGCGCTTACAATGGATGTGTCTCTATTTCTTACTATACTTTATAAAAGAAACAGATTCATTTTCTATCCGGCTTTTGCTGCTTTCATCGACGTGATCATTCCAATCAAACGGAAAAGGATCGGTATACCTGCAGCGAATGTGGTGATGAAAGCGATGATGTTATTATACGTTTCTTCCTGCGTAATAAAAATAAACAGTGCGATCGTTATAAGTATTATGACGACGGGCGTCCTGAAATAATTCCATGAACCTGTTTCTTTTACTTTTCGCTCCAGCTCGAGCGCATCATCGGCGCTCACTTCTGAAAGCACAAAATTCCGGAAACTCTCATTCATCATCCTGAAACGATTTTCGTAAATCAACAAACCTTTATTTAGCAGCATTGTCAGCACTTCACGATTTTTCAGGTTGACCAAACCATCCTGCGCAATATCATACAAGATATACTGCTCTTCTTCTGAAAGTGATGACCAAATGGAATTGTAATACACATGGGCCAGGCTTTCAATGCGAAGAATAATATCTTCTTCTGTAAGCGGATTATTTATTCCTTCACTATTTAAATATTCGCGTATCGCAGCTTTTTGTGCACGAAGGAAATACGAACCATTACATTCGCTGTCAATTAAATCTTTTGAAACTGCCTGATTCTGATCAACAACTCCGCTTGCAGGAAAATAAATTTTGTGATAACCACCAAGAATTTTTGTCCAGCGATCACAAGCATCTTTTACTAGATCAGCAGGATTTGTCGTTGCATCTTCTTCTGATTTTACAGGCGGCTTCGGATATTCTGAAAGGAACATTCCAGGGTGAACATTTGACACAACAAGCACACGTTTTTCATCATACTGCTTTAATCCCTCGAAAAGCCGCAACCTTCGTTCTGCGGCAGCATAATCCCTGAATCCATATTCAAAATGATCAATTACAATAATATCCGCATACTTACATTTCTCCAGCTGCTCTTTCACATCATCAACTGATTTAAGACTATTAAGATCAATCTCGTATTTGATCTTTTTAGGATCAAATTGCTTTTTCAGCCAATTTGTTTTTCCTGAATAGGGTGGACCGACAAGAAAAACATTTGTGCTGTCGAAAAAACCGTTGAGGGAAATAATACCAAGCTTATTGTAATGATTGTTTCGGAAAAAATCGGTTGTAAAAATGATGCGAACAAAAAACCGGATAAAACCATACAACCCGATAATGCTGAAAATAATTCCGATCCAGAATAAGCTGCCACGCGCACCGAAACCATGAACACCGAATGGAACCGGAAGCGTGTAGGCCGGAATCTGTGATTTAATAATTAATAATTGGGATTTTTAGGGAAACCGCTGCTATCATTGGCTTTGGAGGCTTGCAGGGCAATGGGCGGGTTGCACGTGGGTAACTTTTGATGCAAACAGGGTGTTTGTCGTTACTTGGATGTTATTTTCCTATGGTTGGA